>JBCCZF010000009.1:0-15927 GCA_039188035.1 Bacteroidota bacterium
CATAAAAGATAAGTTTTCCCTTCAGTTCGTGATCACCAGCACCGCCAGCATTCACTTTTAGTTTAACCTGGCCACCATCCAGTTCAAAGTCCCTTCCTTCACTCAGTTTCCTTCCGTCCAAAGTTAAGTGAACTTCATTAGGTTTGGTTGATGCATCCTCGCGTCCAAGAACTATACTTCCATCATAAGCCTCGCCGGCATATGGTGTCTTGTTCTGCTTTAACAAGGTAGTATAATTACTCATCGAAACCTCGCTGCTCAACTGTCCTTGCAACATGGATTTCAAAGCGTCTTCTTCAGTTGCTTTGATATCCGCTTGTAAGGCGGTTAACTTCGTCAAAGAAGCAATCAAAGGAAAGCCTTCGTAATGATAGTTGATCCAATCTTGCTTGGTCCCGTCCCTTTTTTCAACCTTACCTTGTTCGTCCCCGGTCTTAAAACGCGCCTTTACGGCATCCTTGGCATCTACCATCTTTTCAGGAAGGATGGCCATGACCTGGGTACGGTAATCGTTGATCCATTTTAGGAACTCCTGCCCCTTGGGGGCCAAGTTATCTCCCTGGAAGAATTTTTGGTCCAAATAATCGGACTTGTCCATGACCGTATAATCCGTAGGATCTTCGATATCCTTGGTCATCTCATCCTTCAGATTCTCCAAATAGTCATAATACTCCTGGGAAAGCTGCTTGATCTTCTGGGCGTCTTGATAGAGCTGCCCATACTTTTGGGAATTCTCATCCGCCTTGGTTCCAAGACTTGCTAAAAAATGATCATTGGTAAGTGTTGTCTTCTTATTGGACTCCACCATCTTTTCGTTCATAAGACCGAACGCTGCAAGTACTTCCTTGCTCATATTTAAGGCCAACATCGCGATGAAGATCAAGTACATAAGGTTGATCATCTTCTGACGTGGTGTTTGTTTACCTCCTGCCATGTTTTCTAAATGGATTTAATTAATTGGTTTTCGATTTGGGGAATTCAATCCACTTAGTTTCGGTTCATAGCACTTAACATACCGCCATATACCCCGTTCAAGGAGGATAGGTTGGTAGCCAAGGATTCCATTTGCTCCTTAAGGGCACTGGCATTCTGTACTACTTCCTCGTTTACGGAAGCTTGTCGGCTAGCGCTTTCCAACTGTACTTTGTACAAGCTGTTCAAGGACTCCATTTGGGCTGCGGCCTGTACCATTTCGTCAGAGTATTTTCGTGTAGATTCCATAGCGTCCACAGTTGGGGCAATCCCCTTGGCAGCTCCTTCAAAGTTTCGGATACCTTCTCCAAGGCTTTCCATAAGCCCAACATCCACACCGGCTTCCTGAAGTAGGTCGTCCAATTTTTTGGACAAGGAAGTCTCGGCGTCTTTGATCTCAGCGGCCTCATTTCCTTTTTGAGTCCCTTCACCACCGGCCAATTCCGGATATACCAAGGACCAATCGTACTCGTCGTCCACGGGCTCAAATGCACTGATTGCAAAAATGAGTGCCTCAGTGATAAGACCTATAGCTAGAAGAATTCCACCATTAAGGGGGCCAAACTCCCAGTGAAGGATTTTAAATAATGCACCGATAATTACTACGGATGCTCCAAGGCCATAGGCCATGTTAAAAAGTTTCTTTGTTGATTTTGACTGTGCCATAATTAAAATTTAAGTTTACTGTTTAATAAGTATTTGGTTCGAGATTAAGGGGTTGCCTTACCCATGGCTCTTGGGTGAAACAACCTTTTGTATTTAAGATTAACGTTTTCTTCTTTATTGTCCGGTATCCTCTTCGCCCATATAATCCTGAACGGTCCTAAAGCCGATATAACTTCGGGCGGAATCCGCGTACTCATAATCCCTGGTACTAACTTGAAGGAAGTAGGCTACGTCCTTCCAAGATCCTCCACGGATTACTTTTCTTGCATTTTGATCATCCCCTCCATTGGGATTCATAGTGGAAACAAATTCATAGGAAGCGGGGTCATAGCTGGTATTGGTCCACTCCGAAACGTTCCCGGCCATATTGAACAAGTTAAAATCGTTGGGTTCGTAGGATTTGGCCTCTACCGTATATAGGGCGGCATCTGCTGCATAATCCCCACGCTGAGGCTTAAAATTGGCCATAAAACATCCGGTATCACTTATTACATAAGGCCCTCCCCAAGGGTAGGTTCCTCCTTCGATACCGCCTCTAGCGGCATACTCCCATTCTGCCTCTGTCGGCAAACGGAACTGGTTTACAAATTGCTTCCCACGATCTTTTTGATCGTCGTTCTTGAACTTGGTCCTCCAGTTACAAAAGGCCTTGGCCTGCATCCAGTTTACCCCCACTACGGGATAGTCACTGTAGGCATCGTGCCAAAAGTAATCGTTGTGCATGGGCTCGTTATAGGAATATTCAAAATCCCTGATCCAAACCGTAGTATCCGGATAAACCTCTATTTCTTCCTGGCGGATAAAATCCTTACGGCTCCCTTTTCCTTTCTTTGATGCCCTTGCCGCCGCTTGGATATCCATCCAGTTATATTTGTATATAAGCTTGGTAACATCTATACTGCGCTGTCCATTATAGGACTCCTCTTCGGGAAGGTATAAGGAATCCATGACCTCTGTATAATATTCGTCCGGATATTCGGAAATGTCCCATACCAGATCCTCGTCCTTGTTCAGGGCGCGGCCTTCATAGAAGTTATCCCCCATTCCCGAGTAATTGTCCAACATATACTTATCGTATACCGAGGCTTTGGTAGTGTCCGCATCCTTAAAGGCATAGTCACCGATGCCACCGTCTTCCGGACTCAATTGCAATTCATCTGCAAGAATGGCTAACCGTGTCCGGGTAATGGAGTCTCTCACCCATTCCACAAACTGGCGGTATTCACTATTCGTAATTTCGGTATCGTCCATATAAAAGGAGCGTACGGTAACCGTTTTGGTAGGGGCATTGAGTACCTTGGCCATATCTTCCTCGGCCTTACCCATAATGAAAGATCCACGAGGAATCAATTCCATGCCGTAAGGCTTTTCGGGGTACCACTTCTTTCCTTTGGCGCCTACGAGTTCCCCCTTTGTCCTTGACCCGCAACTAGCGAGCAAAAAAACAAATGCTATGGATACAAACTGTAGCTTCTTCATACTATAGGTTAAATTTCGATTTCGGTAATAAACTGCAAAACAAATATTTCGTACTAAACACTAAAACTACGTTTTGAAAAAATTATTGTATCCGCAGTCATTATGGGCGAAAAAACTTTTAATCAGTTAAAGCCCTTTTTATAGGCTTTGAACCACCTATCGGGAATGATCTGGTCACAAGCGTCCAAATAGTCCTTTTCGGTGCATGGTAATAACGCCGATGATTCCCTTTTAGTATGTGAGCTTAAAATAGAGGGGACCTCGATCCACCACCTTTCGGTAAGATGGCTCTTGTAGAAGACCAACTGTTCGGTTTCCGTTGGCACGGTATATTTGGTAAAGTCGTCATTTTTGGTATAAGAGGATTCCTGTACCCGATAATTATAGCCCTCCATAAAGTACCAAATGACTTGTGCTACGAGCTGATCCGATTGTATGCCATTCTCCATTTCATATATCCCGAAAAGGCGCACCTTGTTGCTTAAGCCCGCATACCGGGCTATGGTGCATATTTCCCGGCCGTCAAAACCGTTTGGGGTATAATTGTCCGAATGCCCAATTTCAGAGGCTTTAACACACCGGGCGTCTATACTTACCATATGCGCATTCCTCAATACGGGTTCCGCCAGGGCGATGTCCTGGACAAGTTCCCCAAGCCGATATCCTTCAAAGAAAAGGCGTTCCATAAGATCCAGTTCCTCTTGCGCATTGTAGTAGCTTTGGTAGCCCAAATTGGAGAAGTTAAATAGATTGTTGGGCTTGTCCGTAATGATCTTGCTCATATAGGAATCAGAGGATACCAGTTCTTCCTCCATACCAAAGTCAAAACGGCTGTCCACCGTTACCAGGTTTACCATATCCTTGATACCATCAAAGGCACGATAGGTGGGATAGGTGATATCCTGGGTTGTTCCCAATATAACAGGTATGACATTTTCCTCCAGAAGACCTGCCGTGATCTCTTTGACCACAAAATAGGTGTCTTCCAGACTTTCCCCCTGCCCAAGATCTCCGAGATCCACTATCGTGGCCTCCCAATTGCCCATAAACAGTTTGTACAATTGAAGTCGAATGGCGTTGACATTCAACCTTCCCTTTTTTTTCCTAAAGGCATTGCGCGATTCCATAATCCCAAAAATAGCCATGGAGGCATTCGCCAATACCGGCAGCCCCTTACGTTCTGTATGCTTGTGGATATTGTTGCCAAGGGCTTGTGCCGGTAGTAGTTCGCAATGGGCAAGAACCTGGTCTGCCACGGGAATCAAAAAATCATATGCCATGAAAACGGGTTGGGTTTTTAGTTTCGGGTTTATTGTCTTTAATTCTTGGGGTATTGGTCCGGAATTCTGAATTATCCCATCTCTAGTATCACGTCAACACCCAAGGTTAGGCCATTTACATCCTTGATTTAAAATCTGCCATACCAAAGCACACTTTACATGCTAGTGCCTCAACTATCCTGACTTTGTCAAAATGTCCTGGCCATATGATCAAAGTTCCTAAATCCAGCGTCCCAAGTCCAACCTCCCTAGTCTTGGGATTTGGAATTTGTGATTTCCAATTTCTGGGTTATAAAGGTATTGGGAAAGTAGTTACGGAACAACAGTTGGTTTCAAATTGGCTCTGGTTGCCGTATCTCAAAAAAAGAAAGGATCCCAGGTGCACACGTACAATAGGCTATGGGTTGGCCGGCAGTGTAGAAAACGGGCTTCTTTCACGAAGTCTGTTGGTTAAGCAATACGCAAACCCTTACTTTTTGGCCCGCGTCTTTTTCTTGGGGGCTTTTTTATCCAAAAGTTCCTGGGCCTCCTTAAGGCTGATCTTGGTGGCGTCCACAGTTTTGGCCAACTCCACCTTGGTACGACCTTTAATAATATTATGTCTACCCCATCGGGCTTTTTCTATTCGGATGCCTTCCTCTGGCCATTCCTGGACCAACTTCTCAATTTCCTTTTGTTTTTTGGCCTCAATGAGCTCTTGTATATCCTGTTGCGATAAATGATCAAAATCGTACTTTTTGTTCACGTTGATGAACATCCCGTCCCATTTGATAAATGGTCCAAAACGCCCCCTGCCCTTAGTGACATCCTTGCCCTCATAGTGGGCAATAGGGGCATCTGCCTTTTCCTTCTCGTCTATAAGCTCCTTGGCCCGCTCCAAGTCCACATCAAAGGCACTTTCCCCTTTGGCAAGGGACACAAATTTTTTCCCGAAACGAACATAGGGGCCATAGCGGCCCACATTGGCCTCTATCTCCTCCCCCTTATAATTGCCCAATTTTCGCGGAAGCTCAAACAGTTCCATGGCCTCTTCATAGGTAATGGTATTCAAGGACTGTTCCGGCAAAAGGCTGGCAAAAAGGGGTTTTTCCTCTTCGTCCACAGTACCAATTTGTACCATTGGGCCAAATCTCCCCAAACGAACCGCAACTTGCCTACCCGTTTTGGGATCGGTACCAAGCACACGTTCCCCACTGGCACGATCCGCATTCTCGGCCACGTGCTCCACATTGGGCTTAAAGTCCTTGTAAAAGTTCTTCATCACCTTTTGCCAATCTTCTTCGCCCTCGGCAATTTCATCAAAATCCTCTTCTACCTTGGCCGTAAAATTGTAATCCAGGATATTGGCAAAATGGCTTACCAGAAAATCATTTACAATCATCCCAATGTCTGTAGGCACCAATTTGCCCTTTTCTGAACCTATGGTTTCGCTAAGATCTTTTTCCGTAAGAGTCCCTGAGGCCAGGACCAACTGCCTGTATTTGCGTTGCGTACCTTCTACAGTACCTTTTTCCACATAACCCCTATTCTGAATAGTGGAAATGGTAGGGGCATAGGTAGAAGGCCTTCCGATACCCAGTTCTTCCAGTTTTTTGACCAGGGAGGCCTCGGTGTATCGATAGGGTGGCCTGGTAAATCGTTCGGTGGCGGTAATATGATTGTTCTCCAAGGTATCCCCTATTTGCATTGCCGGAAGCATGCCCTCCTGTTCCTCGGCCTTATCCTCATCGTCCAGACCTTCCAGGTATACCTTTAAAAATCCATCAAATTTAATGACTTCCCCATTGGCGGAAAATTCATCCGCATGGGTGTCCGCCTTTATTTTCACCTGGGTGCGCTCCAATTGGGCATCGCTCATCTGCGAGGCAATGGTCCGCTTCCAAATCAATTCGTACAACTTGGCCTGATCGCGTTCCAAGGATGGATTTTGGTTTTTCATGTCCGTTGGACGAATGGCCTCATGGGCCTCTTGGGCCCCTTTTGATTTTCCTTTATAATTACGCACCTTACTGTAGCTATCCCCATAATTTTCCAAAATAGCCTCCTTGGCCGAATTGAGGGCCTCATTGGAGAGGTTTACGCTATCCGTTCTCATATAGGTGATAAGCCCGGCTTCATACAACCGCTGGGCCACTTGCATAGTCCGTCCCACGGAAAAGTATAGTTTTCGCGAGGCCTCTTGTTGCAAGGTAGACGTGGTAAAGGGAGCCGACGGCGATTTTTTGGCAGGCTTCTTATCCAGACCGGCCACGGAAAATTGGGCCATTTTATTGCTTTCCAGAAAGGCACGTGCCCCTGCTTCGGAAGGAAAAGTAGCATTGAGCTTCGCTTGAAAAACAGCGCCCTCCTCTGTGGCAAATTGTGCGGTAATCCTAAAGGAGGCCACTGGGGTAAAGTCATCGATATCCCTTTCCCGCTCCACGATCAAACGTACGGCAACGGACTGTACACGTCCCGCGGAAAGTCCTGGTTTGATTTTTTTCCAAAGTACTGGAGAGAGTTGATAGCCCACCAAGCGATCCAAAATTCTACGGGCCTGTTGTGCATTGACCAGGTTGTAATTGATTTCCCTGGGATTCTCAATGGCTTTTTGAATGGCCGATTTGGTAATGGAATTGAAGACAATTCGCTTGGTCTTGGCCCTGTCCAGTCCCAAGGTCTCGGAAAGGTGCCACGAAATGGCCTCCCCTTCGCGATCCTCATCACTTGCGAGCCAAATGATGTCCGCTTTTTTCGCAAGGTCCTTCAGTTTTTTCACCAGGGCCTTCTTGTCCGAATCTACAATATACTTGGGTTCAAAATTGTTCTCTACATCAACACCAAGTTCCTTGGAGGGCAGGTCCGCTATATGCCCAAAACTGGAGGTTACCGTATACCCCTTTCCCAAAAATCGCTCAATGGTCTTTGCTTTTGCGGGGGACTCTACGATCACTAAGTTCTTTGCCATGCACTGGTTTTTGAAGAAACAAAAGTAACCGATTTTTTTTATTCGAAACACCCAAAGCCCACTACACCTTGTTGGGCAATGACCTTTTCAAAGGTATTCGCAACGCGTGGGAGCATTCTACAAGGTGTTCCGGAAAAGGATAAAATCCCTATTTGGACTCACAGGGAACATTGGGATCTTTGATTAGAATTAAATTCACATCATCCAATTCACAAATTTCCCGGGGGATTACCTCAATCGGGTTTTGGGAAATGTTGAATTCCAACAATTGCTCCAACTGTCCCAATGCCCTGGGTAAATAGGTCAACTGGTTAATTTGCACCTTTAGGGATACTAAATTCCCCAATTGTCCCAATTCCTTGGGCAGTGCCATAAGCTGGTTTTCATCAATGCGTAAATGGGTTAGCTTGGACAAATTCCCCACCTCCATGGGTATTGAGGAAAGATCACAGTATCCCAGATCCAAGTTCTCGAGTTCGGTCAGCTGTCCTATTTCCTTAGGAACGGACATCAAATCCCTATTGCCATAAACGGATAAGCTCCGCAACTTGTCCAAATCTCCAATTTCAACGGATAATTCCTGGATCGTATTGAAGGTGAGGTCCAACTCGACCAATTCCTTTAAATTACCAACTTCCTTGGGAAGCCCTATCAAACGATTGTTGTGCATTTTTAAGGAAAAAAGATTTTCCAAATTCCCTATTTCCTTGGGTAGTTCCGAGATTTCGTTTCCGGTAAGGTCCAAAAGGATCAGTTTTTCCAAATCCCCAATTTCCGGAGGAACTTGGCCAATACCAGTATCCAATAAGGTAAGCAAGTGCAATTCGGATAGATGGCCGATCAAGGGCGTTATATGGGGAAGGGAATTCCCTTTAAGGGCGATTCCGAAAACCCGTCCTTCCTTCTCATCGGAGAGGGTAATGCCTTCCCATTCCTCGATTTCCTTTGAAAAATCCCAACTAAGGGTATTGCCGGGATTGGCGTTGTACCAAGCCATAAGCACGTCCCTATCGGTAACGGGGGCCAAGGTCAGGGTTACCGAATACACTTGGGTGCTGCCATCCTCGGCGGTAACCGTATATTCAACTGTTTCCGAAAAGTCTACCATTTCCTTGTCGTTCGGCCCAATAGTAGCATTGGTCGATATCGCGATGGTCGGTCGCAGGGCGTTTAAAGAAGTTCCCCAGGGCATGGTAGCTGTAATGGTCTTTTGATCTTGATCAATTTCGGCGTTAACATCCTTATCCAGCCCAGTATTCCCCATTTCCAAAAATGAAAAGGATAGGATAGCCTTTTCCGAGCTCTTTTGAGGAACGGATTCGTCATCATTCGTACAAGAAACAAGTAAAACAAGTGCAGTGGATACCAGAACGGCCATTTTTTTCATAGCGATACACGTTTGATCAATGGTTCCCTCGATTTAAGTGGGGCGGGAACCTGATACGATTAGGATATAAAACTAGTACCCCTAAACCTCTAACGCTTGTCAAAAAATCAGTTTTTAGCCTAACTTAAAGCACTATGGAAATCGTTTACCGTCCTTTTCCCTTAAGATATAGTGAAGGCGGGAGGCCGTACGCTTTTTTAAAAAGCTTGCTAAACGTGGGCAAATCCGGGTATCCCAAAAGATGGGCAACCTCACTAACGGAATACCTCCCCAATGGGAGTATGGCCCTGGCTTTGATCAACTTTTGTCGATTGATGTATTGATGGGGGGTACGTCCGAAAATGGTTTTGAAGGAATTGTAGATATGGTATTTGGAGAGCGCCGATATTTGGGACAATTGATCCAAGGAAATGGATTCGGTTATATTGTCCTGTATGTACTCATAGGCCGTTAGTAGGCGTTTCAGGGTTTCCGTTTGGGTAGACGCTTTTTTGGAATGGATCTTGGTTGCATAGGTGTGCCCCAAACATTGATCTTGGTATATGGCCTGTAGGACCTCCATAAGCAGTTCATGGGGATTCATCGTTTCATACTCGGGACTCCCGCTAAGTTCGTAGAGGTATTGAAGCAACTTGCCCGAGCGGTAATGATCCGCCCCAAACGTACGCTCCCAAAAAAAAGGGCCCTGTCCCTTTTCCTGAAAAGGTTCGTCCAGCAATTCAACCGGGCTGGCGGTACAATAGTACCAGAACTGGCCGTATAGGGCCGTACCAATAACAAAACTGTGGACGTCTATATATTCCTGGTCATCGTTCAAGTAATGCCACCCTAGACTGGGATTGGCCACCACAAAGGAATTGGTTCTAATTTTTAGGTTTCTGGCCTTGGTCCGCAACTGGCCCACTCCCTTTTTAAAAAAGATTATCGAAAGAGTATTGTTGTCAAAGCGATATTCCTCCAGCGGGGAGTGAAAACGCATGATGTAATTGTCCTTTTTTGTGAACTTTGGCGGATTTTGGCTGGTGCGCCCGGAAAAATGATCGTAGTAACGGTCCCTATAGTCAATTGGCATTACGGGAATTTAATTGTGAATCGGACTTGGTTTGGCAATAACGAAGAAATTGGTTGAACCCTAAGGTTCCCTTCAAAAAATGCTGGAGGTTTTAGGGCAATGTTCTCCTCAAAAAAAACTGAAAACAAAGAATACCAAAAACTACCCCCATCCCGGTATCTATGGTAAAATTGAAAGGCCGAATCCTATGCTATAGGATTCGGCCTTTCGCGTAATTGGCATAAATCAACGGAGGTCCATAGTACTCAATAGCTCGATCGTATCCTCCAAATATCTATATTGATACAGAATTTGATCGCCCACCATAAGCAGGTGATTTTCCAAAGGAATAACATCAAAGGTGGTAATATCCTTAAAATGGCTCAGGGAGACCAGGTTCTCCACATCGGTCTTATCATATACCTTTAAACCGGAATCCCCATCACAAATAAAGAGTTTTTCGTCCTTGATACCGAGACCATAAGGGCCATCCAACGGATAAAAAATGGTGAGTTCGGGAACCGATATATCGGAAATATCCACAATGTACAATCCGCTGTCCGTTGCACCACAACCATTCCCCCCGCGGAGGGTAACATAGGCGTAGTCCCCATCTACCACCACGGGGTCACAGGCGGTACCATGTTCAAATTCAGAAACGAATTCCGGTTGTCCGGGAGAAGAAATATCATATATATACATGCCCCGCATGCTGCCCAGGAAAAGATGTTCCCCTCGATTAAAAATGGTCTCTATGTCAAAACCGGCGAACACATCTGCCATATCCTGGGGATTGGCCAGATCGGAAATTTCAAAAATATTGATGTTATGGCTATCCACGGCATAGAGAAAATCGCCCACGATCTTAAAGCGCGCCAGGGATCCCCCTTGCCCAGTATCCCCTCCTGCAGCGTCATTGGCCACCTCGGCAAACAAATCAGTATTCCAACGCTGAACGCGCTCCTCATATTCTTCGGGTGTTATACGTTCCGTACGCGTTTCCCAGCCCACCTGGATCTGATCGCCACCGGTATTAAGTCCGTCCCAGTCAAAAGCATCCGCTTCCACGGGCCAAACGAGGTAGTCGCGCAATACATCCTGTAGTCTGTTTACTTCCTGTATATCATTGATATTGGAAATATCAAAGACCAAAAGATCCATAAGACTGTCCGCATACAGAAAATTACCCTTGACCGAAATATCCACATTTCCGGCAATCGCTATGAAATTGATTTTTTGGGGGTTTGTAGGATTGGAATTGTCAATAATGTGCACTCCCCTGTACTTGTCGTTTACAAAGATATAATCCTTATACGCATATATCTTCCCAGATTCCTCAATGGGCTGGGGAGGAAGAATATCGATACTGTTCCTAAATTCGGACCGATCCATCATCAACGGGGTGGCTACCACATATTCCACAAGGTTCCCATCATCATTATCATCTCGCTCACAGGATAGGAATCCCATGGAAAAAATCGCGAGCATCAGTAAAGCTGCTTTGACTCTCATAACAAAATTATTTATTGGGTTGTTTGCCTATAGATGGTTTTTGGAGGATATCGTTGCGTTATTCCGGGAGAACATTTTCAAAACTGGTCGTCCCCCTTTCAAAACCTACCCCGTCCTTATAGATGTAGTAGGTAGGGATTTTACTAAACATTATTGTAAAAAACGCACCTATAAAACAGAGTAGGATCCCTGCTTGGGCCAATATACCCGCTAGTAACATCAAACCAAAAATCACAAGCCAATGTTTGTTGCCCAGGGCAAGACTGGCCTTGGTAATTTCCACAGCGGACATCTTTTCGTTAAAGGCTAAAAATAGAGGCATCAGCGATAAGGGCACTACCAAGTAGAACAACCCAATACCGCATAGCAGCATCCCAGAGAGGGACAATCCAAAAATAATAAGTGACAATAGCACAACCTTCTTCAGGAAACGGGACTTAAAAAAGTAAAAATAATCTTCCCTTGTGGCTTCGTTTAAATCCTTGATGCGACATATGCGATAAAAGCTGGCCATTAACATAAGGCTTACACTGGAAGCTCCCAGAATAACAACGGGAAACATAATCAAGATGATGAGTATTATGAAAAGTGACAGTTCCTCGTTCCGAAACGCCTCGGGATCTGAGATTCCCACAATACTCAGCGGCACAAAAAAAAGGAGACAAAAAGGCAATATGCAAAGTATTGTCAATAATAGGGTAATGAAGCCCTGTAGCCAAACCTTTTGAAAAAGGTCGAGGGAGCGGCTAAAAATACTTCCAAAGTCCAAGGCATTGCGTTCGGCAATTCGTTGGGATGTCGTCTTAAAGTCCATGGTAGGCTTTTATTTTTATAATGGGTTACTTTTTACAAGGAGAACTTGTCTTGAGTTGTTTTGTTTAAGCGAGATATTCAGGTTTTGTCTTCAAACGAAAGGTTTTTATAGCAGCATCCGCCTTGCCAGTTGGGCGTAGGTACGCTACGCGGCGAGAAAAAGGCAATATTTGAACTCAAAAGATAATTTTACAACAAATAATGACAACTCAAGACGAGCTTGGATAATCCCTAACATAACGCCAAAAAAATATAAAAAAACATTAAAAACCCCTGTCATTATGTCACACTTTTGAATTTAGCCCTATCTTTGCACTTCCGCCATTCTAAACCTCTGCAGGCCTCCGCATGGAAAAAATCATAGACGAATCCGTTCAGGGCAGTGCCCTTACCCTGGAAAGCGATCATGGCAATACCCGCAAGCTTTATATTGAAAGCTACGGTTGCCAGATGAACTTTTCGGACAGTGAAATCGTGGCTTCCATACTGGCCCAGGAGGGCTTTAATACCACCAACGTCCTGGAAGATGCCGATTTGGTGTTGGTAAACACCTGCTCCATACGGGAAAAGGCCGAGA
This sequence comes from Bacteroidota bacterium, assembly GCA_039188035.1. Taxonomy (GTDB): domain Bacteria; phylum Bacteroidota; class Bacteroidia; order Flavobacteriales; family Flavobacteriaceae; genus Ulvibacterium. The sequence continues at coordinate 12,685 of JBCCZF010000009.1, forward strand.
CCACGGTCCGCAAGCGGTTGGAGAAATTCAATGCCGTAAAGAAGAAACGCCCCCATATGAAAGTAGGGGTTTTGGGCTGTATGGCGGAGCGACTGAAAAGCAAGTTGCTGGAGGAGGAAAAAATTGTGGATATGGTGGTGGGGCCGGATGCCTACAAAGATCTCCCCAACCTTATCCAGGAAATCGACGAGGGACGCAATGCGGTGAACGTAATCCTCTCCAAGGACGAGACCTATGGGGACGTGGCCCCGGTCCGTTTGAATTCCAATGGGGTTACCGCGTTTGTGTCCATCACCCGTGGTTGCGACAATATGTGTACGTTTTGCGTAGTGCCCTTTACCCGGGGTCGGGAAAGAAGCAGGGATCCCCACTCCATAGTGGCCGAGGTAAACGCTCTTTGGGAGCAGGGATTTCGGGAAGTTACGCTCTTGGGTCAAAACGTGGACAGTTACCTGTGGTATGGTGGGGGACTAAAAAAGGATTTGGAAAAAGCTTCGGAAATGCAAAAGGCCACAGCGGTGAATTTCGCGAAACTTTTGGAGAAGGTAGCCCTGGCACAGCCGGGCATGCGCATTCGTTTTTCCACGTCCAACCCACAGGATATGACCTTGGATGTAATCCACGCCATGGCCGCATATGATAACATTTGCAAATACATTCACCTACCTGTCCAGAGCGGGAGCGACCGCATTTTAAGGGCCATGAACCGCCTGCATACGCGAGAGGAATATTTTGGGTTGATCGATAATATCCGGAGTATAATTCCCGATTGTGCCATTAGCCAGGACATGATCACCGGTTTTCCCGGGGAGACCGAGGAGGACCACCGGGAAACCTTGTCCCTAATGGAATACGTGAAATACGATTTTGGGTTCATGTTCGCCTATTCCGAACGCCCGGGAACCCTGGCCGCTAGAAAAATGGAGGACGATATCCCCATGGAGGTCAAAAAAAGACGATTGCGGGAAATCATCGACCTACAACAGCAACATGGGCTTTACCGTACCAAACAACATCTGGGTAAAGTGGAAGAGGTTTTGATCGAGGGCCCTTCCAAAAAATCCGATGATTTTTGGATGGGGCGAAATTCCCAGAATACCGTAGTGGTATTTCCCAAGGAAACGTACAGGAAGGGTCAGTTTGTAGAGGTAAAGATTACGGATTGCACCTCGGCCACCTTGATCGGGGAAGCCGTTGGGCCTTCCGGAGGTAATTAAAAATACAGCAGTATTCCCTCCCGTCCCGATAACTTTCGGGAATAATCGGGATTCACGGGAAAGATTTAAAATGGAGAATATACAAGGCATAAAACAACGTTTTGAGATTATTGGCAATGACCCCAAACTAAACCGGGCGTTGGAAAAAGCCGTGCAGGTGGCCCCAACAGATATCTCCGTACTGGTTACGGGGGAAAGCGGGGTAGGAAAGGAATCCGTTCCCAAGATAATACACGCTCTCTCCCACAGAAAACACGCCAAGTATATTGCCGTGAATTGCGGAGCCATCCCGGAAGGCACCATAGACAGTGAACTGTTTGGGCATGAAAAAGGGGCTTTCACCGGTGCCACCCAAACGCGCAGTGGTTATTTTGAGGTAGCGGACGGCGGTACCATATTTCTGGATGAAGTAGGCGAATTGCCCTTGACTACCCAGGTACGCTTGTTGCGTGTTTTGGAGAACGGGGAGTTCTTAAAAGTGGGGTCTTCCCAGGTACAAAAAACCGATGTCCGCATTGTGGCGGCCACCAACTTGAACATGTTGGAGGCCATCAAAAGGGAAAAATTCCGAGAAGACCTATACTATCGTTTAAGTACGGTAGAAATCAATATCCCTCCCTTACGCGAACGTGAGGGCGACATTCACCTCTTATTCCGGAAATTTGCCTCGGATTTTGGTCAGAAATACAAAATGCCCACGCTGCGGTTGGATAATGATGCCATTGCCTTGCTCCAAAAGTACCGATGGCCCGGTAATGTTAGGCAATTAAGGAACATAGCCGAGCAGATTTCCGTATTGGAGGAAGGAAGGAACATTTCGGGTTATACCCTTAACGGCTATCTCCCCCATGGCAACGGAAACAATCTGCCCGCCATAGTGGATAGGAAAAAGGATGAGGGGGACTTTAGCAATGAACGGGAAATCCTCTACAAGGTTCTTTTTGATATGAAGGGAGATCTGAACGATCTAAAAAAACTCACCCTGGAACTCCTAAAGAACAAGGATACCAACAAGGTTCAGGAAGAGAACGAAACCCTGATACGTAAAATCTACGGGAACAATGGAACGGATATGCCGGAGCCGGAAAGCGGCCCCATGGAGATATTGCATCTTCCGGAGCCCCAAATAGAACCTCAGCCCTATAGGTCCCCTCAGGAGGACAAATACCATTTTGCCGAGGAAATCCAAGAAGAGGAAACCTTATCCTTACAGGAAAAGGAAATAGAACTTATTAAAAAATCCTTGGAGCGTAACCGGGGGAAGCGAAAGGCGGCGGCGAGCGAATTGGGGATTTCGGAACGGACCTTGTACCGTAAGATAAAACAGTACGATCTTTGATAGATTTAGAGCCTGTTTAAATTTTGTTTTTAGTTCCGATAGTAATCGGGAGAGGCTTAAAAAGAGGGGGGTGACGGCACCGGAATACGTATTTTGGAACAGGGCCGAGTGGAAAGGCCAATGATTTGGCCCTTAAACGAGGAGCCAGATGTAACGATGGCCGCGAAAACCTGCCCCTGCCCGAATGCGTTCAGGCGGGCGTTCCGGTTCAGTTGGGAAGGGCCGTAACAAAACTGAAGGATAAAACGTAAACAGCCTCTTGGATAATAGACGTTAGATGAAAATTGAAAAACTTGAATTTGGAATTTGTCCCGATAGCTATCGGGGTTGGGAATTTGCCAAAAAGTCATGGCTCCTATTGATGATTTTTATTCTTTCCGATTGTGGCATATACAACTTTACCGGGGGGGATGTGGGCACGGCGGAAACCTTTGCCGTCCCTCGCTTCCAAAACTACGCCACACAGAGCCCTGGATCCGTCTTTTCACCGGGGCTGGACAGGGACTTTACCAATGCGCTGCAGGATAGGATATTGAACCAGACCAGTTTGGCCCTGACCTCCTCCAATGCCGACCTGTTGTACGAGGGCGAAATTGTGGAATATAGGGTATCTCCCATGACGGCGACCGCAGAGCAGCGGGCCGCCCAAAACAGACTCTCCATGGCCGTAAAGGTCCGCTTTTACAA
>JBCCZF010000010.1:0-15787 GCA_039188035.1 Bacteroidota bacterium
ATTTTTTACAGACCAAGGTCAAGGTTTCGGAAGATCCATTTTTTATGTATGTGGCCTTTAATGCCCCACACGACCCGCGCCAGTCCCCCAAGGAGTTTGTGGAGATGTATCCGCCTGAAAACATCGTGGTACCCAAGAACTTTGTGGCCCAACATCCTTTTGATCAGGGAGATCGACGCGTACGTGATGAAAACTTGGCCTCGCATCCCCGGAGGGTTGATCAACTTAAGGTCCAAAGAGGGGAGTACTATGCCATCATTTCCCACGCGGACCAACAAATAGGAAGAATCCTTAAGGCCTTGGAAGCGAGTGGAAAAGCGGACAACACCTATATCATTTTTTCGAGCGATCACGGTCTGGCCATGGGCAAGCACGGTTTGTACGGGAAACAAAACCAATATGAACATAGCGTGCGCATGCCCTTGATCATTAGCGGTCCCGGCATAGAAGGAGGGCGCGTGGAGGATGCCCTGGTCTATCTTCCCTGCGTATTCCCAACGACCTATGACCTTGCAGGGCTCCAGGTACCGGAAACCGTGGATTTCAAGAGTTTGAGCCCCATTTTAGAAGGAAAGGATACCCAGGGATACGAGGCCATCTTTGGTACCTATCGCAATTTTCAACGGATGGTACGTACCGAAAAACACAAACTGATTGTATATCCCCATAATGGCGTACAGCAATTGTTCGATATCGAAAAGGACCCGGACGAAATGCACAACCGCATTGATGATCCGGACTATGGTGCCGTTAAGGCAGAACTGTACAAAAAACTGCAGGAGCTTCAAAAAGAAACGGGGGATACCTTAAAACTGGCACTGCAATGATGTTCTGGAAAAAAACAAGGGATACATTCCCAAACAGGCTCTTGGTATTCATATGGATTGTTCTGGTAGCGGGCGTATCGAGCTGTGGTACCGCCTCCAAAAAACAGGATGAAAATCGACCACCCAACATCGTCTTTATCCTTTTGGACGACCTGGGCAAGGAATGGATCAGTTGCTATGGGGCGGATAGCATCCAAACCCCGGTCATCGATGGCTTGGCCCAAAACGGAATGCGGTTTACCAATGCGTACTCCATGCCGCAATGTACCCCGAGTAGGGTTACCCTGCTTACCGGGCAGTACCCCTTCAACAACGGTTGGGTAAACCATTATGACGTTCCCAGATTGGGGCATGGGGGAAGGTACGACCCCGAATTGAACCCCTCCTTTGCCCAACGAATGAAGAAGGCGGGCTATGCCACCTGTATCGCTGGAAAATGGCAATTGAACGATTTTAGGCTGGAACCTGAAATACTGGTCGATACCGGTTTTGATGAATATTGTATGTGGACAGGAGGCGAAAACGGTGGTCCAAGTACCCAGGCAAGCCAGTTGCGGTATTGGGATCCCTACATCCATACCAAGGAAGGGAGCAAAACCTATAAAGGCCAATTTGGGGAGGATATCTTTTCCGATTTCATTATCGATTTTATGAAACGCAACAAGGACAACCCCATGATGGTCTATTACCCTATGTGCCTGCCCCATGGGCCATTGACCACCACCCCCTTGGAACCCAACGCGCCCAGGGAGGAACAGCATTCCGCCATGGTACGTTATGCCGATGTGATCCTGGGCAAATTGGTGAACGCCTTGGAGGAGTTAAAGATTAGGGACAATACCATAATCGTTTGGACTACGGATAATGGAAGTGGTAGGCCACATACGGGCTATATCGATCAAAAACCGGTCAAAGGAGGGAAAATGTATGTAACCGAAAATGGAATAAACGCCCCATTTGTGGTGAATTGCCCAGGACGGGTCCCTGAGGGCGTGGTTACCGATGCGCTGGTGGACTTTACCGATCTATTGCCCACGTTCTGTGAATTGGCCGGGGTAACACCCGATCCCGACTTCGACTATGACGGAAAATCCTTTGCCCCTTTGATTTTGGGGGAGGTCCAGGATTCCGAAAGGGATTTCGTTACGGCTCTTGGAGGGCACTTTGCCATGTTGGAGAACGGTAGGATTGCCAGTGCCCATGACTATAGAAATCGGGTTATCCGAGACAAGGACTACAAGGTTTTTGTGGATACTACGGGAACCATTTATGAGCTCGTCAATCTGAAAAATGATTTTTACGAGCAGCATAATCTGCTGGACAGTGATAGACCGGAACACCAGGAGGCCTTAAAAAAGTTCAACGCGATTTTGCAAAGTATGCCTACGGAGGATGCGGATCCCATATACCGGCAAATATCGGGTTCCTTTTACGACCATCCCGCGGAAAAATTAAACAAGGTGGCCACCGGAGGGAAAAAAGCCCCGCCCAAATGCCCGGTACCTGAAGGCTGGGAGGAATCGGATTCTAAAATGGTTCATTGAACAGAAGCAAGATGATGCGAATAGCGAAATTGGGAGGGGTTGTATTGGTATCCCTATTGGGTACTACATGTACGCAAAAGCAAGAGAAAAATGAGGAACAAAAGGAATTTGAGGGTACCGTATCCTCATTGATGGAATACCGGGCACCGGAATGGTTCCGGGATGCTAAATTTGGGATTTACCTGCATTGGGGGGTCTATTCCGTCCCGGAGATGAACGAGTGGTACCCCAGAAGAATGTACCAGCAGGGTTCCGGGGCCTACGAACATCATGTGGAGACCTATGGCCACCCCTCGGAATTCGGGTACAAGGATTTTATACCCATGTGGAAGGCGGAAAATTTTGATCCAGACCAATTGGTTTCCCTCTTCAAAAGGGCAGGGGCCAAATATTTTACGCCTTGTGCGGTACATCACGATAACTTTGACTTATGGGATTCCAAATACCAACCCTGGAATTCGGTGAACATGGGCCCCAAAAAAGATTTGATGAAGTTGTGGCGGGCTGCGGCCCTGAAGCAGGGCCTTCGTTTTGGGGTAACCACCCATGTGGCCCGTTCGTATTCCTGGTTAAACGTGGCCAATCAATCGGATCGGGAAGGCCCCATGGCAGGGGTACCCTATGACGGGGATAATCCGGAATACGACGGCCTTTATTTTACAAAGCACGATGATACCTCCTCCAGGGGCCCTGAATCGCCTCCCGAATCGTGGAAAGAAGAATGGGCCAAAAGAATGAAGGATTTGATCGATAACTATCATCCCGATCACTTTTATTTTGATGGGGCCATTCCCTTTAACGAAGAGTATGGAAAAACGGGAATGGATGTGGTTGCACACCTGTTAAACCACTCTATGGAAGTCCATGGGGGAAAGCAGGAAGCCGTAATGTGTTATAAAGAACGGCCCTTCAACGGGATATTTGTGGACGGAATGCTTACCTTGGACTATGAAAGGGGTAAATCGCCCGAAATTCGGAAAAAACCTTGGCAAACGGATGATACCATAGGGCCTTGGGGCTACAAAAAGGGAGCAAAATACAAATCGGTCAATACCGTGGTGGACAAACTGTTGGATATTGTGAGTAAAAATGGGAATCTCTTACTTAACATTCCCATTAAGGCCGATGGAACGCTCGACCAAGAATCCGTACAATTTTTGGAGAATATGGGCCAATGGATGGCGATCAATGGCGAGGGAATATACGGAACGCGTCCCTGGTACCGATTTGGAGAAGGCAAGGTAAATGAAATTCCCGAAATGGGGCGTACCTCCATTTTTACCCATAACGACATTCGATATACCACAAAGGAAGATGTGCTTTATGCCTTTGTGATGGACTGGCCCGGAGCCGGCGAAACGGTTTGGATGAAACAGGTTTCGCACAATAACCATAGCGCGGGCAAAGTAAGATCGGTGACCCTATTGGGTGTAGGGGAAGTGGCTTGGAAACAGGATAGGGTGGGACTCTATGTTACCATGCCCCATACCAAGCCCCATGATTATGCCTACGGTTTAAAAATTGAATTTGAGTCTAACTAAACACGACGTTCTCCGCAAAAACGAATGAGGAATTTTTTAGGAATCCATATCAAAAAGACCGTATTTCCGTTAGTTTTGACTACCTTCTTTGCCTGTACCGAGAAGCAGTATAGGGATACGATTTACGAAAAGCCCGAAATTGTACGGGAGGCCCCAAGCGATTACCTCAGTCCGGAGGAAAGCCTGGAAACCTTTTACCTTCCAGACGGGTATACAATAGAACTGGTGGCCAGCGAACCCATGGTAAAGGGGCCTGTGGCCATTGCCTGGGACGGTGACGGTAAAATGTATGTGGCCGAAATGGATACCTATATGCAGGATGTGGACGGTACCGGAACCGATTTGCCCATTAGCCAGATCAAGCTTCTGGAAGATTTGGACGGTGACGGTAAAATGGACAAGAGTACGGTGTTTCTGGACAGCCTTATGCTGCCGCGAATGATACTGCCCTTGGACGATCGCCTTTTGGTCAATGAGACCTATACGTACAATATCATAAGTTATCGCGATACGGATGGCGATGGGGTGGCCGATGAAAAAATGCCTATATACGAAAACCCCAATCGGCGTGGAGGCAATCTGGAACACCAACAAAGTGGTTTGATCTGGAATATCGATAATTGGATCTACATGACTACCCAGTCCTATCGTTTACGGTTGACCACGGGCCAGTTGCAGATCGATACCCTTGAAAATTATCCGGGCGGGCAGTGGGGATTGACCCAGGACGATATGGGCGTGATGTACTATTCCTCCGCAGGGGGCGAAAATCCGGCATACGGTTTTCAACAGCCTGCAGTCTATGGAAATGCCAGTCTTGAGGGGCGTTTATCAGAAGGGTTTATGGAACCTTGGCCCATTGTGGGTACACCCGATGTGCAAGGGGGATGGGAGCGTAGATTAAAACCTGATGGTACCCTAAACCATTTTACGGGCGTAGCGGGCCAGGCCATATTTCGAGGGGATGCGCTGCCGCCGTCTACCAAGGGCGATTTATTTATTCCTGAACCCGTAGGCCGTTTGGTACGTAGGGCCAAAGTACAAAACGAAAACGGGAAAAAGGTGCTTTACAATGCCTATGATGAAGCTGAATTTTTGGCTTCCACGGATTTGAATTTTAGACCCGTACAGGCCCAGACCGGGCCGGACGGCTGCCTGTATATCGTGGACATGTACCGCGGGATTATACAAGAAAGTGCCTGGACGCGTGAGGGAAGCAAGATACGGCCGCATATTCTTCGCAAGGGCCTGGACAAAAATTTTGGCAAGGGACGTATTTACCGAATTGTGCATGAAGAACTGGAACCAAGGGAGAAACCAAATCTCTTGAAGAAATCCCCAGAGGAATTGGTGGCGTATTTGGGACATCCCAACGGGTGGTATCGCAGTACCGCCCAAAAACTGATTATCCTAAAAGGAGATCGGTCCGTTGTGCCCGCACTGGAACAAACGGCCCGTGATAATGTGCCCTTTTATGCCGGTGTATGGGGCGATACCGATTATGCCCTGGAGCGTATCCATGCCCTATGGGCTTTGGAAGGTTTGGGCGCCTTGGAGAAATCCCTAATTATTGAGAAATTGGCCGATGAAAACCCCAGGGTGCGTATCATGGCCATCCGTCTGTGTGATGCCTTCTTGGAATCCGGGGATACAGATCTTTTGAACGAATTGGCCAAACTCCTGGATGACCCGGATATTAATGTCTTGAACCAATTGGCCCTAAGCCTACGATATAGTACAAGTCCAAAAGCTACGGAATTGTTACATACCATAGAAAATACCTACGGGAATAACGAGGTGCTGGCCCTTTCCGTGTTTGAAAGTCTTAAAAAGGACGATTCCGAACTTCAGGATTTAAAAAAGGAAATAAGCGGGATGAACCGCGGGGAAAAAAACAGGATCCTCAAAGGATATGACATATACCAGCAGGTATGCATTACCTGCCATGGTGCGGATCTTAAAGGGGTTCAGGCAGCGGAAGACGTACTTATCGCCCCGCCCTTGATCGAATCGCCCCGGGTCGCTGGGAACAAGGAAACACTGGTAAAGATTTTGCTCAACGGCCTCACGGGCCCCATCGAGGGAAAGGAATATGGTATTATGCAGCCTATGGGGGATAATGACAATGCGTGGATCGCCAACATATCCAGTTACATTCGCTATCTGAACGATACTACCTCGGTGAATGGTGGGGATGTCCGTCGGGTGCGGGAGGCCACGGCAGACAAGGAAGGCTATTATACGTTGAAAGAATTGATACTTTAAGAAACCCATATAGCGATTATCAACAGTAAAGAAAAGAATTCAAAACCAATACAATCAATGAACTACAAACAGAAAACCCTGTTTTCACTACTTCTTTTTAGTTTGATGGCCTGTTCCGAAAAAAAGAAGGAGACCTCCCCCGAAGTTGTGGTGTAAAAAATGGAAACGGCCCTGCCTTTTACGCCCTTGGGATTGGATACTATGGACAGTTTTAGGCCAGTGGCCAAGAACTGGCAGATTGTGGGCGATGTATATGTGGATCAGACCCAAAAGCGCACCTTTGTCCCTACGCCGGGAACGGGTATTTTATTGAATTCCCCGGAAAAGGGAATGAAAGAGAACCTGTTCACCACTTTTGAACATGGGGATCTGGAATTGGAAATGGACGTGATGATGCCCGTCCATTCCAACTCGGGACTCTATTTTATGGGACGCTATGAGCTGCAATTGCTGGACAGTTGGGGAAAGGAACCTCCCCAACATTCCGATATCGGGGGCATATACCAGCGCTGGGACAACACCCGTGAAAAAGGAAAAAGAGGTTTTGAGGGCCATCCGCCCAAAGTAAATGCAGCAAAGGCTCCCGGTTTATGGCAACATTTTAAGGTGAAGTTCCTAGCGCCCCGTTTTGATTCCGAAGGCAATAAAATTGAAAATGCCCGCTTTGGGGAAGTTTGGCTCAACGGGATACTCATTCACGAGAACCAGGAAGTCACAGGCCCTACACGTGCCGCAACCTTCCAGGATGAACAGGCCAAGGGGCCCTTGATGATTCAGGGGGATCATGGCCCTGTGGCCATCAAGAACATGGCCTATAAACTACAAACAGGACAGAAAATAGGGATTCCTACCCTTAGCATGAAGGAGTATTCCAATACGGCCCTAAAGATTCCAAATCTGGATACCTTGGCCTTGGAACGGGAGATACAAGCCGATTCCCTATCGGCCCTTATGGTTTCAGGAAACAATTCCCAAAAAATCCTGGCCTACTCCGGTACCATGGAGGTTCCGGTTAGTGGGGAATACCTTTTTGATATGATGGTAAGCGGAGGCGGAGCTTTACTGCTTATCAACAAGGATACCGTTGCCGACCTCAATGGTGATTTCTTCCCGGAGGACAGGGCTATCGGTAGGGCACAACTTCAAAAGGGGCAAGTGCCCTTTACCTTTATCTACAACAAACACCGGCCCTATCGCAGTGGTTTTGAGCTGTTCGTAGAAGGCCCGGGTATAGCCAAATACAGCTTGCATGCCCCGGGATCCATCAAGCGCCAGGAAACCGATGAAAATAGGATTGTAATCGAGCCCAACGAAACGGAAACCGTACTGCAAAGGGGATTTTTAATGCACGAAGGGCAAAAACGAACCCACACCATTTCCGTGGCCACGCCCCAAGGAATCCATTATGCCTTTGACTTGGCTACAGGCACCTTGCTACTGGCCTGGGGCGGGGAGTTTTTGGATGTGACCAAAATGTGGTTTGGCCGTGGGGGCCAACAGTTGGAAACACCTCTTGGACTTGCTATTTCAATCCACGGCGATCCGGATTTTGCCTTTTTGGAAAACGAAAAAACAAGCTGGCCGGACAGTATTCCCCAGAACACCCGTTACCGGCAATTGGGCTACGAGCTGGATAAGACAGGTACCCCGGAATTCGGTATTGAATTGGATCAAACCGTGTTGACCAACAAATTCGTTCCTACGGATAGTTTACGAAGGTTACAACGTTTCATTACGGTGGATGCCGATACCGATATCTGGCATAAGTTGGCGGAGGGGAGCCGTATTGAAGCCCTTGCCCAAAATACCTACGGTATTGACGACAAACAATACTTCCTGGACTTTTCGGGAAATGCGGCATATACCCCCGTTATACGCGAATCCCGGGACGGTGGGGAGGAACTTCTGGTAAAAATCCCAAAGGGGGAACAAAAATTGGCCTATATCTTAAGTTGGTAGGAATGTGAACAAGAAGGGCAAAAAGTAAAAATCAAGGCAAGAATCCAAAAGGGCCCCGAACACAATTAAAATAAGGAAATGAAATATAGGAATACCGTATACAGCTTTTTATTGCTTGCTTTGGCCTTGGCCACAGGTTCTAAGGCACTGGCCCAGGCCAAGACCGAAATCCAAAAAAAGGAAGCCCAATTTTATAAAATCGTGGATGTTCCCATTCCGGAGGACATTGTGTTGGAAGTAGGGGGGCTTGCCCTTACCGAGGACAACAAATTGGGCGTTTCTACACGCCGAGGGGAGGTCTGGCTCTTGGAGGATCCCACCGGAAAAAGTCCCAAATACAGTCGTTATGCCCATGGGTTACATGAGGCTTTGGGGCTGGCTTATAGGGACAATGGTTTTTATTTGGCGCAGCGGGGCGAACTTACCCGTTTGGAGGACCGTGACGGGGATGGCAAGGCCGATAGGTACAGGACCGTTTATTCCTGGCCCCTGTCCGGCAACTACCACGACTACTCCTACGGCCCTAAGTTTACTTCCAATGGGGATATGCTGGTAACCCTGAACCTAGGTTGGATCGGTTTTGGGGCCAGCTTGGTAAAATGGAGGGGATGGCTGTTGAAGATTACTCCGGACGGTGAAATGACGCCTATTGCCACGGGACTACGGTCTCCCGCTGGTTTTGGCACCAATGCCGAGGGCGATATTTTCTATACGGAAAACCAGGGCGACTGGGTGGGCTCCGGGCGGATGACCCATTTGGAGTCCGGGGACTTTGCGGGAAATCCGTCCGGCCTACGATGGACGGACGATCCCAAATCCCCTCTAAAGTTGAAACCGGAGGATATCATGGACGAATCAGGGATGAGCCTTTATGAATATGCCGAAAAGGTTCCCGAACTTAAGGCCCCGGCCATTTGGTTCCCACATACCATTCTCGGTATTTCCACCTCGGACATCTTGATTGACGATAGCGAAGGAAAGTTTGGCCCGTTCGAAGGCCAGATGTTCGTGGGCGACCAGGGCCACAGCAAGATTATGCGCGTGGCCATGGAAAAGATAAATGGGGTATACCAAGGAGCCGCCTTTCCCTTTGTGGAGGGATTTTCCTCCGGGATATTGCGTATGATCTGGGGCAACGATAACAGTATGTTCGTAGGCATGACCAGTAGGGGTTGGTCGTCCACCGGGTCGGAAAACTTTGGACTGCAACGCCTGGTCTGGACTGGAAAGACGCCCTTTGAAATGCGAACGATACAAGCACAGGATGACGGTTTTTTATTGGAATTTACCAAACCGATCGACCCCAAAACGGCTTCAGACCTGGCCTCGTATCAAATGGCCACCTTTACCTATGCCTATCGCAAGAAATATGGCAGCCCCATTGTGGACCAGCAAAAAGCCATGGTGCACAAGGCGGAGGTATCGGAAGACGGCATGTCCGTAAAGCTCACTGTACATGGCATGCGCTTGGGTTATATCCATCAGCTTAAGGCGGGGGGCGTAAAATCCCAAAAGGGCGAATCCCTACTGCATACTACCGGGTATTATACGCTAAACCAAGTACCGGGGGGAACGCTAAAATCGCCTACTTTGCAAGTAGCGGGAGGTTCGGGCACAAAGGCGGATCAACCCAAACGCGTAAACCAAATGCCCGTTACCTGGATGGACGGCCCGGATAAAAAACTGCGTATGGGAACCCTGCCGGGGCTAAAATTCGATGAACCTGAATTGGTCGTGGAACGCAATAGCTTAGTACAGCTAACCTTTGAAAACAATGACGATATGTTGCACAACCTGGTCATTGTACAGCCGGGGCCGGACAATGCGGATGAAGTGGGCCGTTTGGCCATGGAACTGGGACTCCAGGGCCCGGACCTCAACTATGTGCCCAACTCGGACCTGGTGTTGTACCATACGGGTATCCTGCAACCGGAAACCGTTGAGAACCTGTATTTCCAAGTACCCAAAAGACGGGGCGAATATTGGATTTTGTGCACCTTCCCCGGCCATTCCACTACCATGAGGGCCAAATTGATTGTAAAATAACGGACTAAAAAAACGATTATGGAAATTTTAAGGAAACTTTCCGCCCGTTGGATGGTTATAGGTCTAATCTGGGTGAGTTGGGGGGTACGGGCCGATGTCCAATTGCCCGCCCTGTTCAGTGATAATATGGTGCTCCAACAACAGGCCAATGCCCGTTTTTGGGGTACTGCCAATCCCAACGAAAGTATACGGATAACGGCAAGTTGGGGAACGGAAACAACTGTTTTGGCGGACTGTCAGGGTGATTGGGCCGTTGAAATCGCAACGCCCAAAGGTAGCCATACCCCACAACAGTTGGTTTTTAATGGCGAAAACGAAATCGTCTTACGAAACGTGTTGATCGGGGAGGTTTGGCTGTGCTCCGGGCAATCCAACATGGGTTGGTCGGTAAAGCAGTCCAACAATGCCTACCAGGAAATCCTGAATGCCCAATATCCTTTGATCCGGTTTTTTGAGGTTCCCCGGAACATGGCCTGGGCGCCCCAAGACCATGTTGATGCGCGCTGGGAGGCATGTTCTCCCGAAACCGTGGTAAATACAAGTGCGGTAGCCTATTTTTTTGGGCGGTATTTACAGGAGAAATTGGATGTGCCGGTTGGTCTCATTATATCGGCCTGGGGCGGATCCGGGGCACAGGCATGGATCAGTAAGGAGGCCGCATCGGCCGAAGGCCAGAAAGACATTGTGGACTGGTATGACACCTATGAACCTCAAATGAAGGAACAACGTTCCCAATGGATCAAGGAGGTGGGCGCCTGGCGTGCCCAACAGCCTGAGGGGAAGCCTATGGATTACGGTACACGCCCGTCCCGAAATAAACTTCCAGGGGACAACCACATTCCTTTCGGCCTTTATAACGCCATGATCCATCCGCTCAAGTCCTATGCCATCAAAGGCGCTTTGTGGTATCAGGGGGAGTCCAACGTGTCCAGGGCCCACCAATACCGAACCCTTTTTCCGGCCATGATCAAAAGTTGGCGCGATGCCTGGGGGCAAGGTGATTTCCCGTTTTATTTTGTGCAATTGGCCCCCTATCACTACAACGATATCAAGGGGGTAAATTCCGCAGAATTACGGGATGCCCAGTTGAGAACCTTGGAAAATACGGTGAATACGGGTATGGTTGTAACCACGGATATCGGGGATGCCCTGGATATCCATCCCAGGAAAAAGCAGGAAGTCGGGTACCGTTTGGCCCTACTGGCACTCCATGATTATGGCAGACTTTCGGAAGGATTTTCCAGTCCCCTCTATGACTCGTATGAAGTCCAGGGCCAAAGTGTGTTCGTAACGTTTAAACATGCTAAGGAACTGGGTGCGAAACGCGGTAATCGTCTTGTTGGGTTTACTATTGCCGGAAAGGATCAAAAGTTTGTTCCCGCCCAGGCGGAAATAGTCAATGGGAACCAGGTACGGGTGTGGTCAAGTCAGGTAAAAAGGCCGGTGGCCGTGCGCTATGGTTGGTCCAACGCCCCCTTCCTTAACCTATTTAACGCTGCCGGTTTACCGCTTTCCCCTTTTAAAACAGATAGTTGGAAGGACACTACCGAAGGAAACATTCATTTGGACTATCCGTAACCATGAGAGGGAATACCATTTTAGGGCTTTTTTTCCTGTTGTCCGCAATATCGGTTTGTGGTCAAAACGGGGAGCGTCCTCCGAACATCATTGTCATTTTTTGTGATGATTTGGGGTATGGCGATCTTTCCACATATGGGTCGGTATGGAACCAGACCCCGGAATTGGACCGTATGGCTTCCGAGGGGGTCCGCTTTACCAATTTTTATGCCGGGGCCCCGGTATGTACCCCCTCACGAGCGGGACTACTTACGGGTTGTTACGCCCGGCGTGTTGATTTAGATCTGGATGCAAAAAACAATTGGGTGTTGTTTCCGGTGGGGAAAAAAGGGATTAACCCCAAAGAGAAAATTCTGCCGGAAATTTTAAAGTCGGCCGGCTATGCCACGGCCATTTTCGGAAAATGGCATTTGGGCGATCAGCCCCAATTTCTTCCCAATGAGCACGGATTCGATTATTGGTTTGGACTGCCTTATTCCAATGATATGGAACGGGAAAAGGGAGGTAACCCGCCTTTACCTTTGATGCGAAATGGGGAAATTGTAGAGCAACGCGAACAACACCGTGCCTTTGACCAGTCTACCTTGACCAAACGCTACACCGAGGAGGCCATTGCTTGGATGGACAACCATAAAGATCGACCCTTTTTCGTGTATCTGCCGCATACCATGCCGCATAACCCTGTAGCCGCACGGCCCGAGTTTTATGAAAAGACGAATAATCCGAAGTCGGGATTCGGGGCTGCCGTGGCCGAAATCGATTGGTCCACCGGAAGAATACGCGAATACCTTAAGGCCAATGCGCTGGAGGACAACACCTTGGTTCTTTTTACCTCGGACAATGGTGGAGCCATGCGACGGGGGGCCAGCAACGGTATTTTAAGGGGTGGCAAAGGCAATGTATACGAAGGTGGGGTACGGGTGCCCATGATTGCCTGTTGGCCCGGAAAGATCGGCACGGGCGGCACCTGCCACCAAATGGCCTCAGTAATCGATTTTTATCCCACCTTCGCCAAATTGGCCGGTATTCCTTTGGACTTAAGTGTTAAAAGGGACGGTACGGACATTTCGGATTATTTGTTCCATCCCCAAAAACGCCGTGCCGACAGGCCCTACTACTTTTGGCATGTGGGCTATTTGCGCGCCCTACGCCTTGGGGACTGGAAGCTCATGCTCACCGGCCCCTTTTTAAAGGAAGACCGGGGCATGGTACTCTATAACCTGAAGGAAGATCCCTCGGAAACCACGGACCGCTCCCAAGAGCATCCGGAAATTGTGGCCCGTCTCCTGGACATGGCGGAGGAGCAAAAGAAGGCCTTGGGCGAACGCAACGACTATGGCCCTGAAGTAAGACGGACGGTCTGGGTGGAAAATCCCGTACCTCTTATCAAACAGTCAAAATGAAGACGTGGTTCCTGTATATCGGTTGGTGTTTCCCCATGCTCCTTGGGGCGCATGGCATGTACCCTCAAGGGGAATTATCGGACAGGCCCAACATAGTCATTCTTTTTTGCGATGATCTGGGGTATGGTGACCTATCGGGCTTTGGGCATCCGACCATTAAGACCCCCAATCTGGACAGGATGGCGACGGAGGGGATGAAGTTTACGAGTTTCTATGCCGCTTCTCCCAAATGTTCCGCCAGCCGGTATGCCCTCCTTACCGGGAGATTGCCCGCGAGAACCGGATTTCCTGCGGTTTTGGGACCTCGCCAGGATTTGGGCATACATCCCTCGGAACGTACGCTTTCCGAGGGACTTAAGAAGGCGGGCTATGCTACGGCCATTTTTGGCAAATGGCATTTGGGCAGAAATCGGGAGCACCTGCCCTTGCAGAACGGTTTTGACGAGTTCACCGGATTGCCCTACAGCAACGATATGAATTCCAGCGAACGACCCCTTCCACTTTTGCAAGGGAACGACACCCTGGCCTTGGATCCAGATCAAAGCCAACTTACGGTGCTCTATACGGAACGGGCCGTAGATTTCATCCAACGGAAAAAAGGACGCCCCTTCTTCGTATACATACCCTATACCATGCCCCACGTCCCCCTGCATCCCGGGAAGACCTTTGCAGGAAAATCGATTAGGGGCACCTATGGGGATGTGGTAGAGGAAATAGACTGGAGTGCCGGTGTAATTATGGAAGCTCTTACGAATCTGGGGCTGGAAAAGAATACCCTAGTGTTCTTCACCAGTGATAATGGCCCTTGGCTGGTAAAAAGAGAAAGAGGGGGCAGTGCGGGGCTGCTACGGGGCGGTAAGGGCAGTACCTGGGAAGGTGGCATGCGGGTGCCCGGCATTGCCTGGTGGCCCGAAACCGTACCCAAAGGCCATTTGGCCATGGAAGCATGCAACACCATGGATCTCTATGTTACCGCGCTAAAGCTAGCGGGGGCTGCCCTTCCGGAAGAACGTAGGTTGGACGGTCGGGATATCCAGGCCATACTGACTCGCGAAGAAGAGATGCCCGGGCCAAAGCCCTTTTTCTACTACCCGCCACGGGGAACGGTACATGCCGTTAGAAAAGGCCCTTGGAAACTGCATGTACAGATTCAGGGCAAGGAACATCTTGCCTACTTTAAGGAGGAAGAATTGCCCTTGTTGTTCAATCTCGATTCAGACCCTTCGGAAACGTATAATGTGGCCATGGCCCACCCGGAAGTGGTACAGGACCTCTCCTATGAACTTAACACACATACACAACACCTAAAGGATGAAATTACGATCAGCTACAAATAAGGTTATTGGAAAACAGCATGGGCCCAGGTTGGACAAACTCCAGCGCACACAAAGAATCTTGGCATGTATCATGGTCTTTTGCGGCATGGCCCTGCATGCCCAAAAGCACAAGGTATTGCTTATTACCGGACAGAACAACCATTATTGGCAGGGAAGCTCCCCGGTCATTCAGGCCATGTTGGAAAATAGTGGTCTGTTTACCACCACGCTAATGACCACTCCGTCCAAAGGTGAGGACATGTCCGGCTTTTCCCCTGATTTTTCGGACTATGATCTGGTATGCCTGGACTATAACGGAGATGCCTGGCCGGAAAGCACTCAAAAGGCCTTTGTGAAATTTGTAAGGAAAGGTGGGGGATTGGTGGTCTTCCATGCCTCGGACAATTCATGGCCCAACTGGAAGGCCTACAACCGAATGATCGGGGTAGGGGGCTGGGGTAAACGTACCGAGGCCCACGGCCCTATTTTTTATTGGGAGGACGGGACAATCAAAAAAGACAAATCAGTGGGAAAAGGCGGAGCACATGGCAAACAGGACGAATACCTGGTACATACCCGTATGCCCCAACACCCTATTATGAAAGGCCTGCCCGATAGTTGGTTGCATACCCAGGACGAGCTGTACCACAGCATGCGAGGCCCTGGTAAACAGATGCAGGTGCTGGCCACGGCCTCCCAACCCAAGGAAAGGGGAGGCTCCGGGCGTCAAGAACCGGTACTGATGGCCATAAAATTTGGCAAAGGAAGGATTTTCCATTCCGTATTGGGCCATATCGGTAAAAAACACAACAATACCATCCTGTGCGGGGGCTTTATGACCACCTATCTGCGTGGGGCGGAATGGGCGGCTACGGGCCAGGTTACCCAGAATGTAAGTAGCGCCTTTCCCGATAGGGAAAACACCCGTATCTGGAAGGACATGAAAGTACCGGACTGAACGTTTAAACTTGCTTTTGATTAATCAAAAGCAATTAGTATGCAGAAAATGAAAGAATTACGAATTGTCCGGTCGAGCGCAGTCGAGACCTTATTAAAAGTAGTATTGCTAAACGACCCCCTCGACTGTGCTTACGCTAGCCTCCTACGCCATAGTAGCAAAGCTACAAAGGCCGAAAAGCTTTAGCGACACGCGTGCGCTCGGGGAGACATTTTTACTTTTTATTTTCTTAAAATAGTATGAATCAATATTTTAACAATATAACTCAGGCTTTAAGTTAAACCAATTAATTTCCAATACATTCATCGCTATGCCAAGAAGTAAAATCTTTCTTTTCCTGTTATCCATAG
>JBCCZF010000011.1:0-15774 GCA_039188035.1 Bacteroidota bacterium
ATCAAACTGTATTTTAAAATTCCTAGATAAAGATAGTTTTAGAGTCGATCTAGATGGCGTTACTGCTCTCCATGCCGGTCAGTTGGCTTGTGACTGTGTGAGAGAAGCTGGTATTGGTCTGTAGTTATTGAATAGCAGTCAATAGGGGATCAGGTAATAGACAATAGGTGTCTTTCATCTCAAGTATCGTAAATATCTAAACTTGGTAATGGACAAGCTAAGAAATTGTATCTGTTCTTATAATATTCTGTAAAGTTTGGTCATTTCAACTGCTCATGGAGTCATCGCCTACAAATTCACTAGTTGATACAATGTTATTTGTGGACACACATTTTAGATGATGGTTAATGTTGTTCATTATCTGATAATACAATAGGTCCATTCACAGGAAAAAGCAGGTATAAGTACCCGCAGCTACTGAATGTTCAACATCAAATCAAATGACACAGCAACAGTTGAAAGACTGTCATTCTAATATAATGGTGTTCAAATATTTGCCCACTATGGCTTAGAAAATACAGTGGGAAAACAAAATTTCTTTTAATTTATGTGCTAGATATTTGATAACGGCACTTGTTTCAAGTGCAGCCTTAAGATCAAATCAATTGTTTCTAGTGCTTCACAGCTCAGTCAGCTAGCACTATACATTTCTCGAGTGTTGCACGTTAAAATAGTATTCAAGGAGGGGCGCCAATGACACAGATGGTATACTTCCCTAATGAGAGTCAATAATACACAGCATGAGAGAGCAAGATAAAAATAGAGAGACCAGACATTGACTTTTCCAACCCAGGGAGGTTTACTAGCCCTTTATTATAGAAGTTAAAATGATTAGTAGTAGATGATGATAAATACTATGTTACTCTAATGACTCACACCAATTATCAGCTGATAGACGTGGTATTGTAGCTGGACACTCTTGTTGAGATCTATGGAAGGTAATGCATTCATGAGGTATATACGTGGATGGAGCCAACATACAGACATACAAACAAACAGTATCAGTTATTCATTCATATAGAAGCAAAATCAACACCAATTAGACTTCATCGGTCTCATACAAGAAAGCATGCTTTATTTATAGCAATGGAAGAGAAGAATGGTGGCATGAACATGCATTGGCGCTCATAAACAATGATAGTGGATGAGCGATAATGGAGTGATGGTGTATGCACACACAGTCAGTTCTCACTTTGATGATCTGCGTCACATAATTAGAGATTCTTTATATAACCTGATAATGAGAGGACGGATGGAGAGAAGACCATATAGCTTCCATATCAGAGATTGCTTCATGCATAAACAAGTCATCCGAGTGAATGAATCAGTAAGAAAACCCGGCAGACGACAGCCTAGCTAGAATCATAACAATCACGCTAAAAAAAATAAATCTTAAAAAATGTACTAAGAATTTTTGCCACATCCCACTTAGTAAGCAATGGAATTGGAAGAGCACAATGCACTGTGAAATCGCATCCGTCATTTGATTCTTGTTGCATCCACATGTAAGATAGCTTCAGTGAAGAGCTGACCAACTCTGGATCCAGTTTGTTTCTAATAGTCACATATTATCCAATTAGTCATGCTATGCGATTATTATGGATATGAAATAGTAATGGCACTGGCACGGCTTGGTACGTATTAACGGTGTTAGGACTCTGCTTTAGACATATGCACCTCTATCATCTTTATACGTGCCTTGATATGCTGAAATAGTAATGAAGAGCAATGACTTGTGGTGACAGCAGAAACAGCAACAACAATGCTGTCACTGCCATTCATACTCTATATTGATACTTGGAGCAAAAATATGGTAACTATATATAAAACATTATCAAATAAACAGAAAATAATCAAGCAAAAAATCATGCTTCATAAAATTTGCATGATGAAATTATATTACCTTATATTCATGATATCTGCCTTCCATTGAACCACGATCTTCTCTTTGCACTTTCCTGCCATTATCACGCTGGAATTCATCCTCAAAGTCTCGCAATACTTTCCTCAATTTCTTTTTTACGTTATTCGCTTTGTCCAGTTCACTCTTCAGCTCAGATCTGATTTAGAGAACATAGTTTATGACATTGTCACACTGCTGCTATTGTCCCACTGCTGCTATTAGCTAACTATCATACTTACAATGTCAGCTCATGGAAGTTTGCCTCTTTGGCAGTTTTTGAAGGATCAGCAGGTGAGTCTGTACGGTCATCATCCTCACCATTACCAACATTCTCTCTATTCTCTAATGCTTCACCATCACCATTAGCAACAGACTCTTGGTTTTCTATTTCTGCAGTCTCCATCTCTTTGGACTAGAGAAACACAGTAATTATAACAAAACAGTTGGTCTCCATGTCAGGTATTTTAATTGCATACCACTACTTCCTCCTCCAGTGCAGGGAACTACCCACTATTCACTAACGTGTGATACTTTAAAGATTAAATAATAAAGGTTTTTTGTGTTTTGAGGCGATGAACTCGTCTTTTAGTTGTTATTATTTACTGTAAAATTATCTTTTGCGCCCAGCCGTATCTTCTGGCTATCCCTTTAAAAAGCCCACAGGGCTTTTCTTCGTTTACCTCCTGTCTTTTTCTCACTCCGCAGTGCTGCTACCGCAAAGGGAACGGCACAAGTCCGCGGTTCGAAAAAGTCTTCATTTAGGCACAACCCGTCCTACCGGAACGCCTGCCTGAACGAGATCGGGCAGGGGCGGGAACCTTATCCCGATAGCTATGGGGACGCTTAAAAAACAACGCAAGACGAGTTCGATTCATGTGGCATTGTAAAAAACCTACCATGTCCGGGTCCTAAGTAATTCCTGTATCTGCGCCTTGGGCACGGGCAACTCGTCTATATGGGCATTGAGCCATTGGGAAAAATCCTTTTCGATGTCGTCGGACCAACGTGAATCGATTTGCCCTGGGGTGTATTTCTGTTCCCGTAGCCGTTGATGACCAAACATATCCCGCAGCCTTACGATTTCCGAAGTCTTCACCACTTTTTCCGCTAGATGGGGCGGGATAAAGATTACCCCGCCATCCCTGCCCAGAACTACATCCCCGGGCATCGCCGTAGCCATCCCAATTCGTGTGGGTGTATTTATCCCGATTAGTGTTGTGTTCAATTCCCCATCCGGATTATTCAAGTGGTGCGAAGGATGATAACTGCGGAAAAAAGAGGTAAAGGACTCCAATTCCCTTAAGCCATCGATATCTCGGATAGCCCCATTATACACGATACCGTTCCCGGTCTTGGCATATATGGAATTGCCCAGATTGTCCCCAATGGTGGGGCCGTCCAAATGGGCCCCAAATTGGTCAACAACATATACATCACCCCGTATTAAAAGGTCTATGGTCCATGCGTTTTGGGATTTTATACGTCCATCCCGGTTATGGCCCTTATCATCGATCACACGATGGATATCCGGTCTTCCGGGAACAAAAACAGCCGTAACCGCCCTGCCCACCAAAACACTATCCGGATTAATGGTCTTCCAGTTTTCTTCATATTGATATTTAAAATTCGCCCCCTTAAGCACGGCCCAAGCTTCCTCCAGCGTAACTTTCTTCATCCGCTTCAGAATGTTATCGCCCACTTTGGGCCTTCCATCGGCAAAGCGTTCCCCCTTCCATTCGGGAGTAAGAAAAATAAGTTCTTCCCTGGAAATCTGTTGGGCAAATGACACCCATATAAAACCTATCATCACAAGGGTAATTCCGCTTCTTTGCATCCGAGTTCTCATTTTTTTATCCATACAAGGCTATAATTGATATGATTGGCAAAAGGAGTACCTACAGCAATGCATAGGCTACACCCCCCTTCTATTCCTTAAAATTAAAAAAAACCTCACTCTTATACGGATCACATAGCCGGTTACCCTAAAAGTATTTGAACATTTCCAAATAAAAAGTAACTTGCGCCACCGTGGCTGTTTGCTCGGCCAGAGTTTGCAGACCGTCCCCTTTAAAACCATATAGCATGCGCCTCTTTTTCTGTCTTCTTTTGGGCCTTACGTTTGGCGAAGGCTTTGCCCAGTTCCAGGAAGAAGTGGCCGCCCTACAGGCCAAATACGATACCGTTTGGGACAGTTCACGGCCTACCATAGTATTTACCGGAAGTTCCAGTGTTAGGCTTTGGCAGGATTTGCCCCAACGCTTTCCAGAACATCAGATTCTGAACACCGGGTTTGGGGGATCCCAGACCAGCGACCTGCTCCGGTATTTGGAGGAGCTTCTACTAGGGTACCAACCCCAAAAGGTGTTTATTTATGAAGGGGACAACGATATTGCAGCAGGGAAATCCCCCAAGACCGTTTTAAACGATATGCGGAATATGGTCGATCGCATTAAAAAAAAGGATAGCACAACACAAATAGTCCTTATTTCCCCCAAACCCAGCATTGCCCGTTGGAACTTAAAAGGTCGTTATCGAAAGCTAAACCGAAAATTAAAGCGGTTCAGTGAAAAAGAGACAGGGGTCTCCTTTGCGAATGTCTGGAACCCCATGCTTGACGGACGAAAGTTAAAGACCGATATCTTTATCGCGGATGGGCTGCATATGAATGCCAAAGGATATGATATTTGGCAGCACACCCTGGAGCCATACCTGAACTGAACCACGAACCGGGAGCCATACGGAATACGAGTTATCGGTCGTAAAGCAAATTATCATTTTAGAGACACATTATGAACAAAACAAACGTTCCAAATTCCTTTGTAATCCTTTCAATTATTTTTTGCCTTATGGCCTGTGAAACCAGCCAAAAAGAACATTTTGATTTTCCGGATACTGATTTGTCCTCCGAACCTCTTATCCCAAAACCCCAGAAGCTTGTCCCTACCAACTCCGCTTTTCCACTAGATCGGTATACGTCCATATATACGGCAAAGGAGGCCACCGGATTTGAAGCCTTGGGCCAGTTCCTGGCCAACAAGATCCAAGCTAAAATAGATCTGGAAATACCGGTAAACCAAGAACGGGAGAACGGCACACGAAGGGCCATCTACATCAATCAATCACAAAATTTGGAATTGGAAGGCCCCGAGGCCTATGTACTGTATGTTACCCAGGACTCCGTAATTCTTAATTCAAATACCGCAGAAGGTGCTTTTAGAGGCATACAGACCCTAAGGCAACTTATTCCGGAAACGGGCAACGATACCCTGGCGGAACAGGTTGTTTGGCCTATCCCATCCGGAAAGATTCTGGACAGCCCTAATTTTTCCTATCGCGGCTCCATGTTAGACGTAGCCCGACACTTTTTTAGCGTAGCCGATGTAAAGAAATATATCGACCTTTTGGCATATTACAAAATAAACGTGCTGCACCTGCACCTTACAGACGACCAAGGATGGCGCATTGCCATCAAATCCTGGCCCAAACTCACGGAGATAGGGGGAAGTACCGAAGTGGGCGGGGAAGCCGGAGGTTTCTTTTCCCAAGAGGATTACAAGGAAATTGTGTCCTATGCCGCACAGCATTATATGATCATTGTCCCCGAAGTGGACATGCCCGGCCATACCAATGCGGCCTCTGTGTCCTATCCGTTTTTAAACGGAAATGGAAAGACCCCGAAATTGTATGAAGGCACCAAAGTGGGGTTCAGCACTTGGGATACCCGTAAGGATACGGTTTATGCCTTTATCGATGACGTGGTACGGGAAATATCCGCAATAACACCGGGGCCCTATTTTCATATTGGCGGTGATGAGAGCCATGTGACCAAAAAGAAAGACTACAAATATTTTGTGGACAAGGTGGAAAAAATCGTTCGTAATTATGGGAAACGTATGATCGGATGGGACGAGATTGTAAATGCCCATGTGGATTCCTCTTCCATTGCCCAATGGTGGGACAACGAGAAAAATGCAAAGACCGCTGTGGAAAAGGGTATGCAGCTAATCCTTTCCCCAGCCAAAAAAGCGTATTTGGACATGAAATACGATGTCGATTCCAAACATGGGTTGGACTGGGCAGGACTAATTCCTGTAGATACCGCCTATATATGGGATCCGGAAACCTACGGTGGTATTCCCAAAAAGAATATCCTGGGCATTGAGGCCCCACTCTGGTCGGAAACCATCAGCAACATGGGAGAACTGGAATACCTGGCCTTTCCCCGTATGATCGGCTATGCCGAACTGGGATGGACCAAAAAGGAAAACAGGAATTGGGACGATTATATCCTGCGCCTGGCCAACCAGGTACCGTATCTGAATCGCATGAAGGTAAACTACTATCCCTCAGAAAGGATACCGTGGAACAAGGAATAGTGCCGACCGAGGTGCGGATTTGTTCTTACAGAGCCCCATTGATCCATGCAAACAGGGATTCATGACCGAGCAAGTACTGGAATTTATCCAAAACAATAATCTTATCGGCATCAAGGCGGGTAAGGAGAGGGAGACTTTTTTGAAAATCTGGATGGTTGTAGTCCAGGGTAGAATCTTTGCCCGGTCTTGGAACCTTTCCCAAAAGAGTTGGTATACCACTTTTTTAGACGACCCCAAAGGACAAATCCAATGCGGGGAAACCGCCTATCCGATCTCGGCAAGAATCCCCAAGGATTTGGATCGTATTTCGGAAAAGATAAACCAAGCCTATTTGGCCAAATACAATTATGGTGAAAATGGGTACTATGCCCAAGGCATTGTTCAAGAAAAGCACTGGGACAAAACCCTAGAACTTATGCTTGCGGAGCACTAAGAAAATACCTAATACCGACCCCCTATTAGACGTGATATAAATCCATTTTTGAGGATTTAAGGACGCAAGTGATTTTTGGGTACATCATTTTCCCTGAGTCTTTTTGGGTCTTATGCTCCATGTGTGTTTCCAAAAAAAAAAATTAAACAAGTGTTATCATAACTTGACCAAAACAATGAACTCATCTTGGGGCAATTATGGGAATACACCACCCTGGAAGGTGGGTTATTTTTTGCCCTTCGGATAATTTGGAACCGTGAGTTGGCAAGAAACGCTTGCTCCAATCTACGCCATCCAATACGAACATAACCCCTGTTAAGCCATCTAGAGTTAAAAAGTATTTGTAATAGGGAACTACAGGCGGCTTTTGAAATTATACAAGAACTTGGCAATAGAAGCTAAATTGCACTAATTCCACGATAAAATTGCCCACCATACTCCCTATGACCTATGATGCCAGTTTTGGGCTCATGGTTTTTTAGGATTTCCAAATTGCCTCATATTGAAAGAATTTAGCTACTAAACCAGGCAGTTGTTGGGTTTAAGGATTTTGGTCGGACAAGCCCTATAGTATTGCAGGGGTAAAGTTAAAGTATACCATTACTTAAATTTCAAAAAAAATAGCTTATTCTTTTCTTTTTAATAAGAATTTACCTTATTCATTATTCCGTAAATTTTTAACGTAAACTTAACCCGTCAAATACTGCTGATCCCATAAGGTATTTTAACGACTTAAAGTGCATGTTAACGAAAAGCCAAATCATACAAATGTTAATCTCCGAATTTTGTTTAAACCTTCCAAATCATGACAATACGACTACTCCGGAGAAGATTTCGCATTTACTTTATTGTTATCTCCTCTTCCTTGCTATTTATCGGTGCGTTGCCATTTTTCGCAGGTTCGGGTTTGGATAACCCGGAACCCATAGGGGCATATCTCAATGGGAATTTTCCTTCGAATCTTCCTCAAGGTGTACCCTACGAACCCATTTTTCCAAATCTTACTTTTGACTCCCCCCTTACCTTTAACGAAGTGCCGGGATTGAACAAAATCATCGTTGGCCAGCGGGATGGGCGGATCTTTTGGTTTGATAAAAATCCAAACGTTTCCGTAAAAAATACCATGTTGGATTTATCGGAAAAAGTTGGGGTTGTGTGGGATGGCGGTTTTTTGGGCCTTGCCCTACATCCGCAATTTGGAACCCCAGGGAAAAATTACTTTTACACCTGGTACACCACGGAAGACGCCAATAGTAATGATTTTCCCAATAGTTATACCACCCAAAGTTGTAATAGCGAGGAATATTGGGGTAATTTTTTAATATTGGCAAGGTATGAGGCGAATCCCACCTCATTGGCGGTTGAAGAATCTACCGAACAAATTCTTCTCAAGCTCCGAATGTACGGCACCACCCACAGAGGCGGGGGCCTTCTCTTTGGGGACGATGGTTTTTTGTATCTGACCACAGGAGATCAAACTGCCTTTAAAAAATCGCAGGATATTGTGAATAATCTTGATGGTGGGGTTTTGCGTTTGGATGTGGACCAAGATCCGACCAAGAGCCACCCTCCGGTCAGGACAATGCCTGGGGACCATGGTTTTCCAGACGAAATTACCGGCAACGGATATTGGATTCCCAATGATAATCCTTTTTTGAGCCCCCTAGGCGATAATTTTGAGGAATACTACAGTTTGGGGCATAGAAACCCGCATAGAATGACTAAAGATCGGCTCACCGGAGTGTTGTATGTCGGGGAAATTGGGGGTGGCCGACATGAGGAAATCAACATCATACAAAAGGGAAAAAACTATGGCTGGCCCCTATATGAAGGTCTGTATTTTAGTACGTTTTGTGTTCAAAACCTGTATAATAATATGCCGCATGAGCAACCCTTGGTGGCATTTCCTAGAGCAGAGGCCAACTCCATCATTGGCGGTTTTGTTTACCGGGGGGATGAGATACCTGAACTGCGAGGAAAATATGTCTGTGCAGACTATGGCAGTGGCGAAGAGATTTTTACAGTGGATGTTAACACCGGTCTCTATGAGCAATTGGGGAATTTTACATCGACAAACATCATTTCGTTTGGCGAAGATGAACTAGGGGAACTTTATATATTGAAACAGGGCAACTCGACCCTATTTAAAATGAAATCGAAAAATACCGGTTTTGGTAGCACACCTGAACTGCTTTCCCAAACCGGTGCATTTACAGATTTATCTACATTAACACCTTCAGACGGGCTTATCCCTTATGATTTGGTAGAATCATTTTGGTCAGATGGTGCCTTGAAGAAGCGTTGGATGGCCGTACCTAACAATGGAAGCCATAACACGGCAGCTGAACAAATAACCTATTCCGATATTGATGATTGGGATTTTCCCATTGGATCCGTTCTGGTAAAACATTTTGAGCTGCCTATTGACGAACGGAACCCTTCAATTACCAAACGATTGGAAACCCGTTTTTCCATCAAGGCAAGTGATGGCAACTTCTATTTTGTCACCTATAAATGGAATGATCAGCAAACGGATGCCCAATTATTAACGTCCGGCCTGGATGAATCCATACCCATAACAAAGCAGGACGGAAGTCAAGATTCCCAAACTTGGACCTATCCCAGTACAATCGATTGTAATAGCTGTCACAACCCTACCACCGGTGGCACTTTGGGAACCCGTGCTCGGTATCTCAATAAGGATTACACCTATGGGCAGACCGGTAGGACTGCAAACCAACTGGTTACCTTAAGCCATTTGGGGATATTGAACCAAACCATTACCGATTCGGACACAGGCTTTATATTGACCTCAAAGGCTATGACAGATGCAACGGCCAGTCTGGAAGAAAAGGCCCGGTCTTATCTGGATCTTAATTGTGCCTATTGCCATAGGCCCGGTACAGGAAATCGTGGCGATTTTGACCTAAGGTTGAACCTTGAGACCATTCAAACAGGTTTGCTATCGGCTTCGCCCTATTTGCCTTTGGGAATACCCAATGAGAAAATTGTTGACCCGGGAAACATCGGCACATCCATTCTATACCATAGGTTAAATAGCACCGACCCCGCCATTAGAATGCCACCGATAGCAAAAAATAAGATCGATACGAGTGCTGTACAATTGATTGAGGATTGGATAAATCAACTGGATTCCGAGCCCTGTCTTGATCGTATTATAATGGAAACGTTTAACAATGTTTCGGGCACCTCCATTGCAATATTAAAAAGTCACCCAAATTTTCCGGATTCCCCTGACGCGACCAGTGAATTAAACGAATTCCGCATTCCTATCAATGTGGCCAACAACTATGGTGTTCGGGTAAAAGGCCTTTTAAAAGCCCCGGAGACGGGCACCTACTATTTTTGGGTAGCTGGAGATGACAACGTTGAACTGAACTTGAGTACAGATTCCTCCGAAACCAACAAAACGAGAATTGCGTATCATACTGTCTGGACTTTTGATGGTGAATGGAATAAATATCCAACACAAAAATCCATAGGAATTGATTTGGTCGCAGGTCAAAATTATTACATCGAAGCCTTGATGAATGAGCAAGGGGGTGCAGATAATCTATCCGTTGGATGGAGAAAACCCAGCAACGGTAACGGTTCGGTTCCTTTTCAAGTAATTCCATGCTCTACCTTTGACTATTTCAATGGCCCACCAATAATCGGTGTTACGGGAGTAAGCCTAGATCAGAATAGTGTATCATTGTTAGAGGGGGAAACCGTTACGCTAACGGCCGAAGTACAGCCATCGGATGCCACGGACGCCTCTGTGATCTGGGACTCCAGCGACGAAGGCATCGCCACGGTGGATTCCAGCGGGCTAGTGACCGCAGTGGCAGAAGGCTCCGCCACAATCACCGTTACCACCAATGATGGAGGCTTTCAGGACACTTCGGAGATTACTATTACACCCCTAGTATCAGTGACCGGTATAGATGTCTCGCCGGAGACTGCTACCGTATTACTTGGAGAGACACAACAGCTCAGTGCAGACGTATTGCCATCGGATGCCACGGATGGTTCGGTAACCTGGACCTCCAGCTACGAGAGCATCGCCACTGTGGATGCCAACGGGTTGGTCTCCACTGTCGCACAGGGCTTAGCTACAATTACCGCTACTACGAACGATGGTGATTTTCAGGATACTTCAGAGATTACCGTTATGACACCTGTTGCGGTGACCGGCGTGAATCTTATACCGGAAACCCTTACAGTAATACTAGGCGGTATACAGCAACTCAACGCCGAGGTACTTCCATTGGATGCTACGGATACATCGGTGACTTGGACATCTAGCGACGAAAACATCGCCGTAGTGGATTCCAGCGGATCGGTGACCGCCGTTGCCCTTGGATCCGCTACCATTACCGTTACTACAAACGATGGCAGTTTTCAGGATACTTCCGAAGTTACCATAGCTCCCGTTCCCGTGATGGTGACCGGTGTAAGCCTATCACCTGACACGGCTACAATATTACTAGGAGAGACACAGCAGCTTAATGCAGACGTATTGCCAGTGGATGCCTCCGATGGGTCGGTAATCTGGACCTCAAGCGACGGTGGCATCGCTACGGTGGATTCCAACGGTCTGGTTACCGCTGTTGCCCAGGGTTCTGCCACTATTACGGTTACTACGAACGATGGCGGCTTTCAGAAAACCTCCGAGGTTAACGTTACTCCCGTTCCCATATCGGTGACCGGTATAGACCTTGTGCCCGATAGCGCTGCCGTATTGCTGGGGGACACGCAGCAGCTTAATGCAGACATACTGCCATCCAACGCATCCGATACATCGGTAACATGGATCTCCAGTGATGTGGGCATCGCCACTGTGGATTCCAGCGGACTGGTGACCGCCGTTGCCGAGGGCTTGGCCACTATAACCGCGACCACCAATGATGGCGGCTTTCAGGACACTTCCGAGATTACCGTTACGATTCCTGTGGCGGTGACCGGTGTGGATCTTTTACCGGAAACTGCTACGATATTACTTGGGGACACACAGCAGCTCACCGCCGAAGTACTACCATCAGATGCCACGGATACCTCGGTGTCCTGGATTTCCAGCGACGAAAACATCGCCTCGGTCGATTCCAGCGGATTGGTCACGGCCGTTGCCCTGGGCTCTGCCACCATTACCGTTACCACAAACGACGGGGGCTTTCTGGACACTACCGAGGTTACCGTTGCTCCGGTTCCCATATCGGTGACCGGTGTAAACCTCTTGCCCGAAACTGCTGAAGTCGTTATAGGGGAGACACAGCAGCTCGATACCGAGGTACTACCGTCAGATGCCACCGATAGTTCGGTAACCTGGACCTCCAATGATGAGAGCATCGCCACGGTGGATCCAAGCGGACTGGTGACCGCCGTTGCCGAAGGCTCCGCCATCATCACTGTAACCACTAATGATGGCGGCTTTCAGGACACCTCGGAGATTACCGTTACAGCGCCTATAGCAGTAACCGGTGTGGATCTTTTACCGGATACTGCTACCATATTACTTGGGGACACACAGCAGCTCAACGCGGAAGTACTGCCCTCCAATGCCACCGATACCTCGGTAACCTGGGCCTCAAGCGACGAAAGCATCGCTACGGTGGATTCCAGCGGATTGGTCACGGCCGTTGCCCTAGGCTCGGCCACCATAACCGTTACTACGGACGATGGCGGCTTTCAAGACGCCTCCGAGCTTAACGTGGCTCCCGTTCCCATATCGGTAACCGCTATAAGCCTCTCGCCCGAGACCGCTACAATGTCCACAGGGGGCATGCAGCAGCTCATAGCCGAAGTGTTGCCATCCGATGCCACCGATACCTTGGTGACCTGGGCCTCAAGCGATGAAAGCATCGCCACGGTGGATTCAAGCGGATTGGTCACGGCCGTCGCCTTGGGCTCGGCCACTATAACCGTTACTACAAACGACGGAGGCTTTCAGGACACCTCAGAAATTACGGTATCAAATAATTGTATACCGTCCAATGTTGCACTCGGTGGTACGGCATCCCAATCCAGTACCTATGGTAACGGGGAGGCCTCCCTCGCCATTGACGGCAATACGATCGGAACCTCCCCATGGTCTGCAGACCTGCAGCATACCACTAGCGAGCCTAATCCTTGGTGGCAAATTGACCTGGGCGCACAATATACCATTGACGAGCTGCGGATATTCAACCGAACCGACAGTTACAGGTTCCGCTTGCGGGATTTCCATGTCTTTGTCTCCGACGAGCCCTTTCCCGACGGGGCGGGCCTTGGAGATCTGATCGGGGATACCAATCTGTTCTCCTTTTTCTTCAGCGGAGAACCCGCGTTGGAAGAGACCCTGGCCCTCAACACCCAGGGACGGTACCTACGCATCCAACTTTCAGGGGACGGAATCCTGCACATGTCCGAGGTAGAAGTATTGGGATGTTTCCTGGGGAATTCCCCTTGTGAAGGGGTAACTATGCCGGAAATTACGGATGCAGGGCCTTATCTGGATACCAATGGTGTCCAGACCCTAAGTGCCAGCCCACCGGGGGGCAGCTGGTCCGGGGCCTCCAATGATGGCACCTTTGATCCAAGCAGTATGGGGGCAGGTACCTATTCAGTGACCTATACCTATGACAACGGTGCGGGCTGCGTACGCTCCGATACCAGGGATATTGTAGTCAACACCTTGGGCACCGGAGGGTGTGTCCTCTCCAACGTGGCCCTTATTGGAACTGTATCGCAATCAAGCACCTACGGCAATGGGGAGGCCTCACTGGCCATCGATGGCAATACTGTAGGTACCACCGTATGGGCTGGTGCCGACCTGCAGCATACCGATAACGAGGACAGCCCCTGGTGGCAAATCGACCTCGGTGCCGAATATACCATTGACGAACTTAGGATCTACAACAGGACGGACAATCTACAGTCCCGCCTAAACAGTTTCTACATCTTCATCTCCGATACGCCTTTTGCGGATGGAATTAGTCCGGGTGATCTCGCCGGGGATACAGGTTTGTACTCCTTCTTCTTCAGTGGGGAGGCCGGACTGGAAGAAATCCTGACCTTTAACACCCAGGGACGATATGTACGCATACAGCTCTCAGGGAACGGTATCCTACATATGGCCGAAGTGGAAATACTGGGATGTTTCCTGGCCGCTTCCCCCTGTGATGGGGTGGCGTTGCCCGAGATTGAAGAGGCTGGACCTTATCTGGACACCGAAGGTATCCAGACCCTGGATGCCAGTCCCCTGGGGGGCAGCTGGTCCGGGGCCTCCGATGACGGTACCTTTGATCCCGGAATGGGAGCGGGTACCTACTCGGTTACCTATACCTATGACAACGGCGCGGGCTGTGTACGCTCCGCTACTAGGGATATCACGGTAAACACACAGGGTACGGGAGGGTGTATCCTTTCCAACGTGGCCACGGGCGGAACGGCCTCCCAGTCCAGTACCTATGGCAACGGGGAAGCCGCCATCGCAATTGACGGGAACACCACGGGTACATCCCCATGGTCCGCCGACCTACAGCATACCAACAATGAGACCCGCCCCTGGTGGCAGATCGACCTTGGTGCCGAGTATACTATCGATGCCCTAAGAATTTTTAACCGAACGGACAATCTACAGTCCCGACTGAACAATTTCTATGTTTTTGTCTCAGACACGCCTTTTGCGGACGGGGCAGATTTGGACGACTTGACCGGGGATACCGGTCTATACTCCCTTTTCTTTAACGGGGAGGCTGGACTGGAAGAAATCATGACCCTCAACACCCAGGGACGGTATGTTCGCATACAGCTCTCCGGGAACGGTATCCTGCATATTGCCGAAGTGGAAATACAGGGATGTTTCCTGGCCGCTTCCCCCTGCGATGGTGTGGCATTGCCCGAGATTGCGGATGCAGGGCCCTATCTGGACACCGACGGTATCCAGACCCTGGACGCCAGCCCCTCGGGGGGCAGCTGGTCCGGGGCCTCCAATGACGGTACCTTTGATCCCGGAATAGGGGCGGGTACCTATTCGGTGACCTATACCTATGACAACGGCGCGGGCTGTGTACGATCCGATACCAGGGATATCACGGTAAATACCCAGGGCACCGGAGGGTGTATCCTTTCCAACGTGGCCCCGGGCGGAACGGCCTCCCAGTCCAGCACCTATGGCGACGGGGAAGCCTCCATTGCAATTGACGGGAACACCACAGGTACCTCCCCATGGTCCGCCGACCTGCAACACACTAACAACGAGGCCAGCCCCTGGTGGCAAATCGACCTTGGTGCCGAGTACACCCTGGACGAACTTAAGATCCATAACAGGACGGACGGGTTTCAATCGCGCCTAAGCAATTTCTACGTCTTCGTCTCCGACGCCCCCTTCCCGGACGGGGTAGGCCTGGACGACCTGACCGGGGATACCGGTCTATACTCCCTTTTCTTTAGCGGGGAAGCCGGACTGGAAGAAATCATGACCCTAAACGCCCAGGGACGGTATCTGCGCATACAGCTCTCTGGGAACGGTATCCTGCATATGGCCGAAATGGAGATACTTGGGTGTCCTGTGGAGGAAACCGTATTGTCCTTAAAAACAGTTTTACCCGAAATAACAAATTCATCGTTGGAATTAAGTCCGGTACCGGCAACTACCACACTATATATGGACTATAGCTTTGCCAATACTGTCCAACGTCCTGTAATAATGACATTGTTCGATAATATGGGCAGAAGTATTCAAAACAGGACAATTTCCCCTGAGCATTCCAATGTGGAAATCGACATTTCACAATTACCTACGGGAATATATCTGTTACGACTTGTAAAAGAAGACGAAATCCTAATAAAAAGATTTGTGATTCAAAAATAGATAACGAACGTCTATACGTTCCAATTTTCCAAAAGCACTGTGTTTCCCATGCTACAAGGCTTGCAGCAGGGATATTCAGTAGTAAGCTCGATTTTGGGTTCAGCTTCCGGTAGTTTTTTCCTATAGGCCTGTGTTTTGATATGATTTATGCCCTAATGCTATGAACGGGACTGTCCCGTGGTTTTTTTTGGGCGGTTTTCTGCCTACC
>JBCCZF010000012.1:0-15751 GCA_039188035.1 Bacteroidota bacterium
AAAAACCTTTTGGATAACGAGGCCGTAAATGCCATTTTATTCGGAGGTGTTTTTTTTGGTATTGCGGCAGTATTGGCCATGCGCTTGAACATCAAGAAAAGCGAGGAACAGGTTTCACCTTAGGATATTCCTTAAAATTGACTTTTTTGTACAAACTTCCTTAGGGCCGTATGTAATCGTGGGAATACCCCTAAATTTGTCATCCTAAAACGAGAACATGGGCAAACAAAAGTTGCGCCGGGAGGCCTTGATCTATCATGCCAAGCCCCAACCGGGCAAGATAAAAATCGTACCTACCAAACCGTATGCCACACAACGAGATCTGGCTCTAGCGTATTCCCCAGGTGTTGCGGAACCTTGCCTGGAGATTGAAAAAGACAAGGATTTGGCCTATAGGTACACCGCAAAGGGAAATGTGGTGGCCGTCATTTCCAACGGTACCGCGGTTTTGGGTCTCGGCGATATTGGCCCGGAGGCCTCCAAGCCGGTAATGGAGGGAAAAGCGCTCTTGTTCAAAATCTTTGCGGATATCGATGGTATGGATATTGAATTGGATACTAAGGATGTGGATCGTTTTATAGACACGGTAAAGACCATTGCCCCCACCTTTGGAGGTATCAATTTAGAGGACATTAAGGCTCCCGAAGCCTTTGAGATAGAGAAACGACTTAAGGCGGAACTTGACATTCCTGTGATGCACGATGATCAACACGGAACCGCCATTATATCGGCTGCTGCATTGTTGAACGCCCTGGAAATTGCCAAAAAAAAGATTGAAAATGTGCGCATTGTGGTCAGTGGGGCTGGCGCCGCTGCCGTATCCTGTACCCGCCTATACATTGCCTTGGGCGCCTCTCCGGAGAATATTGTAATGTTGGATAGCAAGGGGGTCATCCGCAGTAATCGCGAAAACCTTTCCAAGGAAAAAATGGAATTTGCCTCGGATCGCAAGATCGATACCTTGGATCAGGCCATGGAAGATGCCGACGTTTTTATAGGTCTCTCTATTGCGAATATTGTGAGCCCCGAAATGTTGGGTGGCATGGCCAGGAATCCCATAGTCTTTGCCATGGCCAATCCCGATCCGGAAATCGCCTATGACCTTGCTTGCCGTACCCGGGACGATATTATTATGGCTACGGGCCGCTCTGATCACCCAAATCAAGTAAACAACGTATTGGGTTTTCCCTTTATCTTTAGAGGTGCGCTGGACGTGCGGGCAACGGGCATCAACGAAGCTATGAAAATGGCTGCGGTAAAGGCTTTGGCCCGTTTGGCAAGGCAACCTGTTCCGGAACAGGTGAATATTGCTTATGGGGAAACCCGGCTTACCTTTGGCAAGCACTATATTATTCCCAAACCTTTTGATCCAAGGCTTATTGCCGAAATTCCGCCTGCGGTGGCCAAAGCGGCCATAGAAAGCGGGGTGGCCCGGGCTCCCATTACGGACTGGGAGGGGTATCGTGAAGAATTGTTGCGGCGTTCCGGGGATGACAATAAGGTGGTGCGCCTACTGATGGATAGGGCGAAGATGAACCCCAAAAAAATCATTTTTGCAGAGGCGGATCATCTGGATGTGCTAAAGGCGGCGCAGATTACCTACGAGGAGGGCATTGCACATCCCATCCTATTAGGAAACAGGGAGATTATCGAGGAACTGAAAAAGGAATTGGAATTTGATGCCGACGTTCCCATAATAGACCAATATTCGGCGGACGCGGATGCCAAGCGAAATGAATATGCACGGAAGTATTGGGAGAGCAGAAAGCGAAGTGGAACCACTTTGTACGGTGCCGGTATAAAGATGCGCGAGCGCAATTACTTTGGATCCATGATGGTCATGGAAGGTGATGCGGATGGGATGATATCCGGATATTCCCGATCCTATGCCAATGTGGTGCGGCCCGTATTCGAGGTTGTGGGCCGGGCAGCCAACGTAAAGAAGGCGGCAACCGCACACATTATGATTACACCCCGGGGCCCGCTTATACTTGCCGATACCTCCATAAATATTGATCCCAGTGCCGAGGAATTGGCCGAGATAGCGCAAATGACGGCAAATTTAGGATCCGCTTTTGGCTTTAATCCCGTAGTGGCCATGCTCTCCTATGCCAATTTTGGTACCTCCAACCATCCCAATGCCACCAAGGTGAAAAAGGCGGTCGAAATTTTGCACGAACAAAACCCGGACCTACTGGTGGATGGGGAGATACAGACCGATTTTGCCTTAAATATGGAACTTCGCAAGGGCAAGTTCCCCTTTTCACGATTGGATGGTAGAAAGGTAAACACCTTGATTTTCCCCAATCTGGAATCGGCCAACATCACGTATAAACTCTTGAAGGAATTGAATGCGGCGGACTCCATTGGTCCTATAATGCTAGGTTTGTGCAAGGCCGTACATATCCTGCAATTGGGTGCCAGTGTTTCCGAAATGGTAAACATGACCGCCGTGGCCGTTATTGACGCCCAGGAGCGGGAAAAACGGAAACGGGCCAAGATAGGAAGTTAGGTTAATAAGGAATCGGTGAATCAACGGATCAATTTGAAAATTTGAAAATGAGTTCATGGGCTTAGGATTCTATCGATTTATATACAGGCCTTGAACATTGGATTGGAGCTTAAACCTTAAACTTGGAACCCACGTCCGCGAACTCGAAAGAACAGACCCCAAACCCGGAAACCAATGATCCATCACCTAAAAGGAAGATTAGTAGAAAAGCAACCCACCCATGTAGTCATCGAATGTGGGGGGGTCGGTTATTTTGTAAACATATCCCTTCATACCTTTTCCAAAATAGAGGATTCGGAGAACATCAATCTCTATACCCATCTCCAGGTACGGGAGGATTCCCATACCCTTTTTGGGTTTTCCGAAAAATCGGAACGGGAAATTTTTCTCTTGTTGCTCTCCGTCTCGGGGATAGGGGCCAGTACGGCAAGAACCATGATGTCTTCCCTATCGCCTATGCAGATAAAGGATGCCATAGCAAACGGGGATGTTCCCATAATACAGGGCGTTAAGGGCATAGGGGCCAAAACCGCACAACGGGTAATCCTGGACCTTAGGGACAAGATTTTAAAAGTCTCCGAAATGGGTCAAGTTTCCCCGGTTTCGAACAATACAAATAAAGATGAAGCGTTATCTGCTTTAGAGGTTCTTGGCTTTGCCCGCCGACCTACCGAAAAGGTGGTGGACAAAGTGTTACAACAGGATCCTTCGCTCAGCGTAGAGGAGATCATAAAACTCGCGCTTAAAAATTTGTAATAAGTTTGAAAAAAGGGGCAAAACTAAATCTTAAATTAACATTTAAGACTACCTTCCTATTGCTTGTGTTTCTGGTTATGGCCGTTCCCGCCGTAGCTCAGGTGACACAAGAAGAGGATCCTGTGGAACAGCAGGCCGACTCGGTAAAGACCGGAGTGGCCTTGGGCCGGTTACGTATGCCCAACCCGGAGAGCATTGCTTCCAAATATATTTATGATCCCAAACTAGATCGGTACATTTACAATGAAAGTATCGGGGATTTTGATATTGGCTATCCCATAATCCTCACCCCGGAGCAGTACTTGGAGCTAGTAAGGCAAGAAGGCATAAAGGCCTATTTTAAGGAAAAGGCCGATGCGTATTCCGGTAAAAAGGAGGGCAGCGAGGAGGCGCGCCGGAATTTGCTTCCCAATTTTTATGTAAATAACGATTTTTTCCAATCCATTTTTGGGGGAAACACCATTGAGGTCATTCCCCAGGGGTCGGTGGCCATGGATTTAGGGATTATCTGGCAGAAAAATGACAATCCCGCCCTTTCGCCTCGGAATAGGACAAACCTGTCCTTTGATTTTGACCAGCGCATTAGCCTAAGTATGTTGGGCAAGGTAGGGGAGCGTCTCCAAGTAACGGCCAATTACGATACCGAGGCCACCTTTGACTTCCAAAACATCGTAAAATTGGATTATACGCCTACGGAGGACGACATTATCCAGAAAATTGAGGTAGGTAACGTAAACATGCCGCTCAACAGCTCCCTGATCCAAGGGGCGCAGAGCCTTTTTGGGGTAAAGACCCAGTTGCAATTTGGTAGGACCACGGTTACTGCGGTATTTTCCGAACAGCAATCCCAGAACAACACGGTAGTGGCCCAGGGCGGGGGTACCATAAACGATTTTTCCATTACGGCCTTGGATTACGACGAGGACAAACACTTTTTCCTGGCCCAGTATTTCCGGGACCAGTATGATGATGCCTTGGCCAACTATCCCTTTATAAGCACCCAGGTCCAGATTACCCGTCTGGAGGTTTGGGTAACCAATAGGAGTCAACAGACGCTGAACGTTCGTAATATTGTGGCCTTGCAGGATTTGGGGGAAGCTTTGCCAAACCAGACCCGTGTGGGTGAAAATGGCGGGGCCGGCCCCACTTTTTTTGGGAATCCGGGCAATGCCCTGCCCAGGAACGACGCCAATGCCTATAATCCCACGGCCATTGGTACGGGCAATTCTGCATTGAACGAAAACATTAGGGATATCGCCACCGTGGAAAGCGGTTTTAATACGACCAGTTTTACGGCGGGTTATGTGCCCGATCAAGGGTTTGATTATTCCTTTCTGGAAAATGCGCAAAAATTGGAGCCTGTAAGGGACTATAGGTTCGATTCCCAATTGGGCTATATTTCCTTGAACCAACGATTGAGCAATGATGAAATCCTAGCGGTGGCCTTTCAGTATACGGTAAACGGTGAAGTGTTCCAAGTAGGGGAGTTCGCCAACGGGGGGTTGGAGGCGACTACCGTATCCCCGGGGGTGAATCCCATTATAGAGAACAATACCTTGGTCTTAAAACTATTGAAAAGTAACGTTACCCGGGTCCAAGATCCCATTTGGGATTTGATGATGAAGAACATCTATGCCACAGGGGCCTTTCAGCTAAGTTCGGAGGATTTTAGGATGAACATCCTGTATTCCGATCCCACGCCCAGAAACTACATCACTCCTGTGGACGACACCACCTGGCCGGAAGGCCTAGAGGAGGATATCCT
Organism: Bacteroidota bacterium; assembly: GCA_039188035.1. Taxonomy (GTDB): domain Bacteria; phylum Bacteroidota; class Bacteroidia; order Flavobacteriales; family Flavobacteriaceae; genus Ulvibacterium. The sequence goes on from JBCCZF010000012.1 coordinate 5,034, forward strand.
TTTGGGCGTGTTCAATTTGGACCGCCTTAATGTGTATAACGATGTGCAGCCGGGAGGTGATGGTTTTTTTGATTTTATAGAAGGATTAACGGTGGATACGCGCAGTGGTAACATCATCTTTACCACCGTGGAACCGTTTGGGGAACACCTTTTTGAAGTATTGGGAGGGGGGAGTTATGCCGATCCGGCCACCTATAACGAGAACCAACAGCGTTATGTATTCCGGGACATGTACGAGCTTACCCAAGCGGCGGCATTGCAGGCGCCCGAGTTGAACAAGTTTATCCTTAAGGGACGGTACAAGTCCGAGGGAAACAATGGTATTCCCATTGGTGCCTTTAACGTGCCAAGGGGTTCTGTGCGGGTTACGGCCGGTGGACGTACCCTCCAGGAGGGCATCGATTACACGGTGAACTATCAAGCGGGGACGGTGCAGATTTTGGATCCCAGCTTGGAGGCCTCCAATACGCCCATTAATATTTCCGTGGAGAACAACGCTGTTTTTGGACAACAGACCCGGAGGTTTACGGGAGTTAATGTGGAACATCAGTTCAATGAGAACTTCGTATTGGGTGGAACCTTCCTAAACCTCAATGAACGGCCTTTGACCCAAAAATCCAATTTTGGGGTGGAACCCGTGAACAATACTATTTTTGGAATAAATGGAAACTTCTCCACAGAGGTTCCTTTCCTTACGCGATTGGTAAACAAATTACCCAATATAGATACGGATGTGCCCTCGAATATCTCGGTGCGTGCCGAGGCCGCCTGGTTGCGTCCCAATTCCCCAAAGAACGCGGATTTTCAAGGGGAGACCACGACTTTTTTGGACGATTTTGAAGGCTCCCAGACCTTGATAGACATACGCGGCTCGCTGGGCTGGTCCCTGGCCAGTACACCTTTGGAATTTGTTCCGGGAGGCCAACTTACGGGCACTTCGCCGGAGGATCCCAATAATTTGTTGAACGGCTACGGAAGGGCAAAAATGGCCTGGTATACCATAGACCCTATTTTTTACACCAACCAAAGGCCTGCGGGAATTAGCGATAACGATATCTCTAGCAACGAGACCCGGCGTATCTTTATCGATGAGGTCTTTAACCAGGATATCGCCCAAGGGCAGACCACCGTCCAGAATACCCTGGACCTGGCCTACTATCCTGATCTCAAAGGCCCCTACAACAACAACCCAAATTTTGAGTCGACTCCGGCCAATGAAAAATGGGCGGGGATTATGCGCTCCTTGAGTAGCACCAATTTTGAGCAATCCAATGTGGAATTTATCCAATTCTGGATATTGGATCCTTATGAGGATGGGATTACCACCAGTCCCGGGGAATTGGTCATTAACCTGGGCAATATCTCCGAGGATATCCTAAAGGACGGTAAGAAGCAATATGAGAATGGTTTGCCCGGGGTGGACAGTAACGATTTGGTGGCGCCCTCCTCATGGGGCGAGGTGCCGGCTACCCAATCCCTGGTATATGCCTTTGACGCGGACGAGACCAATAGATCGCTTCAGGACATTGGCTTGGACGGCCTGGACGATACAGCAGAAGCCGTGGTATACTCCAATAATCCCGGGGACGATCCCGCCTTGGACAACTATGAGTATTACTTGAACCGGGAAGGCACCATTTTGGAACGTTATCTGGATTTTAATAATCCGGACGGAAACTCGCCCGTACAGGTGACCAATACCAATAGGGGATCTACTACCCTTCCCGATGTGGAGGACGTGGATCGGGACCTTACCATGAATACCATAAACAGTTATTACGAATACCGTATTCCTATAGGCCCCAATGCCAGTGTGGAGGATAGATATATTACGGATGTTAATGATGAACTGCCTCCAGTGGAGTTGGAAAATGGATCTTCCGCTGCCCGTAGGTGGATCCAATACAAAATTCCATTGAGCGATTTTACTGAGGCCGTAGGGGGTATCTCGGATTTTAGATCCATTAGCTTTATGCGGATGTACCTTACCGGATTTACCAGCCCAACGGTATTGCGTTTTGCCTCTTTGGATTTGGTCCGTGGGGACTGGCGTACCTATCTTAATACCCTGCAGGATCCCAGTGTGGACAACGATCCCTCGGACGATAACACCATTGTGGATGTAAATGCCGTAAATATTGAGGAAAACCAGAACAGGACTCCCATACCCTATGTACTGCCGCCCGGGGTATTCCGCGAACAATTGAACAACAACAATACCATTATCCGCCAGAACGAGCAATCCTTGTCCCTTGTGGTAGAGAATTTAGAGCCTGAGGACTCCCGAGGGGTATTCAAAAACCTAAACATAGACCTTCGCCAGTACGAACGTATTAAAATGTTCCTTCATGCCGAGGAGATTGCAGAGGCGGATTATGCAGACGATGAAAAACCCTTGGTCGGGTTTTTACGGATCGGAACGGACTTTACCCAAAACTATTATCAGATAGAATTACCATTACGCTTTACAAGTTGGGATAGTACCTCCGAAACGGATATCTGGCCCGAAGAAAACGAAATGGACATTGCCCTGGCCGATTTAAACAGGATCAAATCCCTTCGTATTTCCCTCAATGACGGTACCCCCACCGGGACTCCCTTGAGCGATCTACGATACTTTGATATCGTGGATGGCGAGATTATTCCCGTAAACGAATTTGATGAACGGCCTGACGGTAGTACTAGGGTGGGGATACGGGGTAACCCTTCCCTGGGCAGTATCCGCAGTATGATGGTAGGGGTAAAGAACACTACCGATATGTGTGCTCGAGGGGAAATTTGGTTCAATGAGCTGCGTCTTGCAGGGCTGGACAACAAAGGGGGCTGGGCGGCCATTGCCGCCGTGGATGGGAACTTGGCGGATTTTGCCAACTTCTCTGCCACAGGAAGTAGAAGTACCTCAGGTTTTGGTTCCATTGACCAGATGCCCAATGAACGGGCACGGGAGGATGCCATTTCCTATGATGTGGTCACCAACGTAAATGTGGGCCAACTGCTTCCCAAGAAATGGGGCCTTCAGATTCCCTTTAACTATGGGGTTTCCGAAACCCTGATCACCCCGGAGTTTGATCCCGTGTACGATGACCTTAAATTGGAAGACCGTATCGATGCTGCCCAGACCTCCGAGGAGGGCGACGATATCCGCGAGCAAGCAGAGGACTATACCAAACGGACCAGCATCAACCTGATCGGGGTTCGTAAAGACCGCGGGGAAGAGGCCGAGGCCAATTTTTACGATGTAGAGAATTTCACCTTTAACTATTCCTATAACGAATCCTATCATAGGGATTTTGAGATTGCCAATCTCCAGGACCAAGGTGTTTCGGCCGGTTTCGTATACAACCATGCCTTTGAACCCGTGGAAGTGGCCCCTTTTGCAAAAAAGGATTCCCTGTTCACAGGAAAGTACTGGCAATGGCTAAAGGATCTGAACGTAAATCTCTTGCCGGCCACGGTATCCCTGAACGCCAACGTAAACAGGCAATTTAACAGGCAACGCTTTCGGGATGTTATTGAACCGGGGGTAGAGACCGTTCCGCTGCCCGAACTACAGCAGCGTAACTACCAGTTTAATTGGCAATATGCCCTAAATTACAATCTTACCAAATCCTTGCGGCTTAATTTTACCGGAAGCAACAACAACATCATAAGGAATTACCTGGACGATCCAAGTAACCCTAACTCCACCATAGATACAGAGGCCGATGTTTGGACGGGCTTCTGGGAGGTTGGAGAACCCAATTTGCATACCCAGAACATGCAGGTCAACTATGAATTGCCCTTGAACAAGGTTCCGATCTTGGATTTCATTGATGCACAATACACCTATACCAGCAACTTCGAATGGCAGCGCGGGGGAGACGCCCTAAACCTGGCTGTGGCCCAGGCGCAGAACCCGGGGGTGCCGGACGGTGAGTTGAATATTATAGGCATCAATACCGTACAAAATGCCAATACCCACGACCTTACGGCCAATCTTACACTTCAAAAGCTCTATGATAAGTTGGGGCTTAAAAAGCGTGACGGCAAAACCTTTGCAAGAGGCAATCCGGCCCTAAGGGCCCGTGGCGGTGGGGATGCCGAAGGTGGGGACAAACCCAAAAAGAAAACAAGCAAATTGTTCAATACGGCAGTGGACATCCTCACCATGGTAAAACGGCTAAATATCAATTACAGTGAGAACAACGGGCAGGTACTCCCTGGATATACCCAGTCCATAGGCTTTTTGGGCACCTTAAGACCTACCTTTGGTTTTGTGTTCGGAAGCCAGGCCGACGTTCGTTTTGATGCGGCCCGAAATGGCTGGCTTACCCAGTTTGATGGGTTTAACCAGCAGTTTATACAAAGGACCAACAAACAATTGAGCGTTACGGCAACGGCCCAGGTAACAAAGGATTTAACCATAGACCTCACGGCGGATCGGCAGTTTTCGAGTAGTTTTCAGGAGAATTTTGAAATTATCAATTCGGATGGCGAATTGGAGTACAATCCCCTGATCGGAAATGAACTAGGTAATTTTAGCATTTCCACCATGATGTTGGGTACCTTTTTTAGAAAGAGCGATGAGTTTACCTCCGAGAATTTTGAGCAGTTCAAGGAAAATCGGATTACCATAGCCAATAGGTTAGAGGCGGATCGTGGCTTCCAATCGGGGGGTGCTGTGGACGCCGAAGGTTTTCCAGAAGGCTATGGAAAGACCAGTCAGGATGTGCTATTACCTGCCTTTTTTGCCGCCTATACCGGTCAGGATGCGGAGCGGGTAAACCTGGATGCCTTTCGGCAGATTCCCATTCCCAATTGGAACATTAAGTATACGGGTCTTATGCGCAACAAGTGGTTCAAGAAAAAGTTTAAGCGTTTCTCCCTTTCCCACGGGTATCGGGCCGCGTATAGTATCAACTCGTTCCAGACCAACCTGGAGCGCCAGAATACCGCTGTGGATGAGAATCTGGACTTTAGACCGGAGCTTATCCTAAACAATGTAGTGCTCAATGATCAGTTCAACCCTTTGATCCGTCTGGATTTTGAGATGAAAAATTCAGTCAGCGTCCTTGCCGAGGTGCGTACCGATCGTATGCTCTCCCTGAGCTTTGACAATAGCTTAATGACGGAAATCAACGGGGATGAATATACCCTGGGGCTGGGCTACCGCTTTAAGGACGTAAAGTTTGTGACCAATATTGGGGGCACCAAAACCCGTTTAAAGGGCGATTTAAACCTGAAAGGCGATGTTAGCCTGCGTAAAAACATTACCATAATCCGGAATCTGGACATAGACAACAACCAGATTACCTCCGGCCAGGATTTATTGTCCATTAAGTTTACGGCGGACTATGCGCTGAGCAAAAGTTTGAACGCCCTGTTCTTCTATGACCATTCCTTTTCGCAGTTCGCCGTTTCTACCGCATTTCCGCAGACCACCATCAATGCGGGCTTTACCCTACGGTATAATTTTGGGAACTAACTCGGGTTGGAGGTGTTTTCTATATGGGATTTGTTTATACGATAGTGATCCTTGTTGCACAGGATGGAAGTTAGTGTGTGTTCCTCCCTTTGGAAAAGGGAGGTGACCCGCTAAAGCGGGACGGAGGGATTGACCAAGACTCATCTTCAAATTTTCAAATTAACCCATTCCCAAATTGACCCATTGTTCCATTATTCCATGGATTCATTTCAATTTGACTTCCTATTGCGAAACGCCTACATTTGCCAACGGATATAAAGACATAAAAATGAACATACCGGCAGACTTAAAATATACCAAGGACCATGAGTGGGTAAGTGTGGAGGGCGATGTGGCCACCGTAGGCATCACTGATTTCGCCCAAGGCGAGTTGGGGGATATTGTATACGTGGAGGTAGAGACCCTGGACGAAACCTTGGACAAGGACGAAGTCTTTGGTACGGTTGAGGCGGTAAAGACGGTTTCGGACCTGTTTTTGCCTTTAAGTGGAGAGATCATTGCCTTCAATGAGTCCTTGGAGGACGAACCTGAAAAAGTAAACAGCGATCCGTATGGGGAGGGTTGGATGATAAAAATAAAAATCAGCGATTCCGAACAGATTGACGGATTGCTCAGTGCCGAGGGTTACCAAGAACTCATAGGTGGGTAGGAAATATATTTTTCCCATAGCCTTTATAAGCTGGATGATGTTTGTAACATGGGCCAGCTTATATTCTTTTGGGCCTTCACAACTTCCCAAAATACATATTCCCTATCTGGACAAGGTGGTACACTTTACATTTTATTTTGTGGCTGCAATTCTGGGGTTGCTATCCTTTAGTTTTCTTCTGGTAAAAGGAGGTGCCCGTGCACAAAAGGTATGGTGGCTCATGGGGCTTTCCCTCTTTGTTTATGGAATGGGAATTGAGGTATTGCAGCATACGATTACTTCCCAGAGGACCGGGGATGTTTGGGACATGCTGGCCAATGGATGCGGGGTGTTACTGGGCATTTTACTCATCAGAAGGGCCATTTCCCTCAAAAAGGGGGCAAATTGAAGGGAGTTTTTATGGTTTACGCAATATTTTGATTAAATTAGCAAGCACTAAAATCTAGAATATGGAACCTAAAAAGAACCCCAAAGCTGATATTCGAAAAAATAGCGGGCTTTATTTTGTAATAGGACTTGCCGTGGTAATGGCATTGGTTTACTTTGCCTTGGAGCATAAGACCTATGACAAGGCGAATGAATATGATATTTCCATGGATGTTGATGATCTGCTGGATGAAGAGGTTCCCATGACCGAGCAGATCAAGACACCGCCCCCACCACCGCCCCCGGCCGCACCTGAAGTAATTGAGGTAGTCGAGGACGAAGAGGAAGTAGAGGAAACCGTTATAGAATCTACGGAGACCAGCCAAGAAGAGGAGATAGTTGAGGTAGAGGACGTGGTTGTGGACGAGGTAATGGAGGATGTGGATGTTCCCTTTGCCGTAATCGAGGACGTGCCGGTATTCCCGGGATGTGAGAAAAAGCCAAAAGCCGAACTGCGGAATTGCTTCAATAAGATGATGCAAAAGCACATTAGCAAAAACTTCAGATATCCCGAGATTGCCCAGGAAATGGGGGTTCAAGGAAGGGTTGCCGTTATGTTCGTTATCCAGAAGGACGGGAGTATAGGCAATATTAGAATGCGGGGGCCGGACAAGAACTTGGAAAAAGAGGCGGCTAGGATTATTGGCAAATTGCCCAAAATGACGCCAGGGAAGCAAAGGGGAAGACCAGTAAGGGTTCCGTTCAGTATTCCAATTACATTTAAGCTGCAATAAAATTTATGTAAAGAACAAATAACATGCCTCGGAGCCAAGCTCCGGGGCTTTTTGTTTTTAGGAAAGAAGTTTTCATGGGCCCGCCAAAGGTTGCAAAGATTCCCGTTAGGGGCTATCTTTGCACACTCATTGATTTTTGCGAATGAAAACCGCCGTAGGTACGGCAAGACAAGCCTCTTGGCCCCTGTTTCTTGCCGATTTTAAGGAAATTACAAAGTTTAGGTTGGCCATTAGCGTGGTCTTTTCCTCCTTGGCGGGCTATCTCTTGGGCGAGGCGCAAATAGATCTTATATCCCTTTTTCTTTTGGCCTTTGGAGGATATTGTATGGTTGGGGCGTCCAATGTATACAATCAGGTTATTGAAAAGGACTTGGACGCCCTGATGAATCGGACCAGAAATCGCCCATTGCCATCGGGAAGGATGCCCGTAACCAAGGCCATGTCCATAGCCATTTTCCTAACACTTCTGGGCATCGTTTCCCTTTATCTCCTGAATCCCAAAACGGCCATGTTTGGGGCCATTTCCATATTTCTATACACAAGTGTGTACACCCCCTTAAAGACCAAGACGCCTCTGTGCGTATTTGTGGGAGCGTTTCCTGGGGCCATTCCCTTTATGTTGGGCTGGGTGGCGGCTACCAATGAATTTGGTATAGAGCCTGGGACCCTTTTTATGATCCAGTTTTTTTGGCAATTTCCCCATTTCTGGGCCTTGGCTTGGATGTTGGATACGGATTATAGCAAAGCTGGATTTAAAATGCTGCCCACGGGCAATAGGGATAAGGGAACCGCACTACAGGTAATCATGTATACCATTTGGATGATGGTAATTTCCATAGTCCCCGTATTCGGGATTACAGGAAGTTTACGCTTGTCCATTCCTGCGGCCGTACTTATTTTTCTTATGGGTTTGGTAATGCTTTGGTTTGCCCTTAGACTATATGAAAAACGGGACAATAGCACAGCGCGCAAATTAATGTTGGCCAGTGTAAGTTATATTACCTTGATGCAAGTGGTCTACGTTATTGATAAGTTTATTTAAATCCCATGGCTGTAACGGATATTCCGGAAAAGGAGAAGAATACAAGGGCAAAGAAAATGATGCTCTGGTTTGGAATGGTGAGCTTGGTTATGGCTTTCGCAGGATGGACCAGTGCCTATATTTTTAGTGGTAGTCGGGAAGATTGGGTAAAGGAACTGCAGCTTCCCAGCTCCTTTTATATAAGTGCAGCGGTAATCATTACAAGCAGCCTTACCTATATTTTGGCCAAACGGGCCATAAAAAAGGGAAATGGCGCATTATGCAGTCTCTTTCTGGTGACAACCTTGTTATTGGGGATAGCGTTTATACAACTTCAGTTTAACGGCTTTTCGCAAATGCTATCCAATGGTTATTACTTTACCGGGCCCTCCAGTAGTATAAAAATGTCCTATATCTTTTTGATTGCCGCGGTGCACGTAGTTCACGTGGTGGCCGGAGTCATATCCCTTTTGGTGGTACTATATAATCAGCTTAAGGGTAGGTATTCATCAACAGATTACCTAGGCCTTTCCTTGGGGGCTACCTTTTGGCATTTCCTGGATGTGTTATGGGTATATCTGATCCTATTTATGACTTTTGTGAAATAGGTTGAAAGGAATTGAACGGGCCAAGACGATTTGGGGCATTTTTACGTTTTAGGATAACTTATGCCCTTATCGAAGCTTTCAAGGTGTGAAAGGTTGGGAAGTTCACTATTCAGACCTCTTAAAAATAATGGGTTTTCACCGAAAACCCATTTTGATTGCAGCGATAAAGTTCTAAATTTGTCAAAATTCTAAATCAGGAGTGGTTTTAATCGCTTCTAACACTTGAAAATCTATGGATTCTACGGTAACAACTACGGAAGGAAGCGTTTGGGGCGGTGGTAACGAGCCCCTAAATGCCAGTTACGGCAAGATGATGATGTGGTTCTTCTTGGTATCGGACGCCCTTACCTTTTCCGGGTTTTTGGCGGCCTATGGATTCTCCAGATTTAAATTTATAGAAACCTGGCCCATTGCGGACGAAGTCTTTACCCACGTACCTTTTTTCCACGGTAACTTTCCCATGTATTATGTGGCTTTCATGACCTTTATACTGATTATGTCCTCTGTGACCATGGTTTTGGCTGTGGATGCGGGCCATCGGATGAAACAGAACAAGGTTATTTGGTATATGTTCTTCACAATAATTGGGGGAGCCATTTTTGTTGGGTCGCAGGCTTGGGAGTGGGCCACTTTTATAAAAGGCGATTATGGTGCGCTGGAAACCAAGGGTGGAAGAATTCTACAATTTGTAAATACGGAAACGGGCAAGCGCGCCGCACTGGCCGATTTTGCCGAGACCATTCCCGGGCCCCGTGTCAAACATGAGAGTGATGAGGGAGTCTGGTATCTAAAGGAGGGCTACCGGCCAAGTTATGATCTTAAAGAAGTCCTTGCCGGTTTTAAGGCGAACCCAAATATTGTTGTCCGTACCGAAACCATCAATGAAGAAGGGCATAAAACCGTTCTTGATCGCCAAGAATCCATGGCCAAACTCAACAATGCCGTTCGTGTGGTGGAAGGGGCAAACCTAATTCGCAATGAGTACGGCAGTCGATTGTTTGCCGACTTCTTTTTCTTTATCACAGGTTTTCACGGATTCCATGTTTTCTCCGGGGTGGTTATCAATATTATTATTTTCTTCAATGTTATCCTAGGGACGTATGAGCGAAGGGGACATTATGAAATGGTGGAAAAGGTAGGACTATATTGGCACTTTGTGGATTTGGTCTGGGTATTTGTATTTACCTTTTTCTATCTGGTGTAAATTAGTCAAGGTCATTCCCGCAACGACGGGAATCTATAATCCATTCAAAATGGCCATACGTTTTTAACTTACGTCGTACATCTAAAGTCTAAAATCTAACATCTAAACAATGGCACACGAGCACAAACTGGAAATTTTCAGAGGGTTATGGAAGTTTAAGTCCAATACACAAAAGATTTGGGGTGTACTTGTCTTTTTGACCTTTGTGACGGCAATTGAGGTGGGATTGGGAATTACGAAGCCTTTGATCCTAATAGAAAATTCCTTTTTGGGGATGAAGTTGCTCAATTGGATCTTTATTATTCTTACTTTGGTAAAGGCCTACTACATTGCCTGGGATTTTATGCATCTTCGGGACGAAAGACCATCCCTGAGGCGATCCGTTGTTTGGACACCTATCTTTTTGGTGATATACCTGATTTTTATTTTGCTTTCCGAGGCGGATTACATTTATCACGTCTTCAACGAGGGCTTTGTGAAATGGGATTTTTAGGGTGGGGCTGCCCTTGAATTACGGAATGTGCTTCTCGGGAAAAGGGTATAAGTATTAACACTAATACAAGACGGGAGCCCCCTGTCTTTTTTTATTTTTGTTGTCTACGTAAAGAGACC
>JBCCZF010000013.1:0-15270 GCA_039188035.1 Bacteroidota bacterium
AGAACCGCATATGGCCAAAATCAATGCTATTAATGAATGGCCGGTGGATATGGATGAATTTTATCTGCACCTTACGGACTGCTCCATTCTGATCAATAGGATATACCGGCACAGTATTTCCCAACAATTTCGCAACATTATCCGGGAAATAGGTAGGCATTATACCTATATTACCAAAGGAAGGGCCGAGGTACCCTACGAGATTTTTATACCCGTTTTTGAGGATAAAGATAGGGAAACCAATGTGGGATTCTTGGATACGGCCCAAAGAACCAGCAATCCCAATGACTACTTTGGATACTGGGGCGTATACTACTCTTCCCAGGAGGAAGAAGCCCTGGTGTACGACCTGGAGCGACTACGCCTTATCCCTGGCGAACTGTTTACCTACGATTAAATAAAATACTCTTCCGGGAATCCTCTACCGCTAGAATGGGTAGATTGTGACGGCCCAGAAATTGACTTTTGAAGGGCCAATCCAAAACAATAGCTTCTCTGTTCTAGGTATTTTGAAGAGCTGTCTGTGAAAATAACGGACGTCCGGCCATGAGTGCGTGTACCTTTTGGGCTACCTCGTTTAGCACATCCGTATTTTCAGGATTTTGGATTACCGTATCCACCAATTCCACAACGGTGCCCATATCGGTTTCCGTAAGGCCCCGGGTAGTAATGGCCGCTGTTCCGAAACGGATACCGGAGGTAACAAAAGGCGATTTGTCGTCAAAGGGAACCATGTTCTTGTTCGCCGTAATCTCCGCCCGTACCAGGGCCTTCTCCGCATCCTTTCCAGTAATATCCTTGTTTCGCAAATCGATCAACATCATGTGATTGTCCGTGCCCCCGGAAATAATATGGTACCCCTTGGCCACAAAGGCCTCGGCCATGGCGTTCGCATTTTTTTGTACCTGAAGGGTATAGTTTTGGAAATCCTCGGACAAGGCTTCTTGAAAAGCCACTGCCTTGGCCGCGATTACATGCTCCAAAGGCCCCCCTTGGTTACCCGGGAAAACGGCAAGATCCAAAAGGGCCGACATTTTTCTGAGGTTTCCGTTCTTTAGGCGTATCCCAAAAGGATTTTCAAAGTCCTTGCCCATTAGAATCAGTCCCCCCCTTGGCCCACGAAGTGTTTTGTGGGTAGTAGTGGTCACAATATGGCAATGGGGAATGGGGTCATTCAAAAGCCCCTTGGCAATCAATCCCGCAGGATGGCTAATATCTGCCAATAAAAGGGCGTCCACGCGATCCGCGATTTCCCGAAATCGTTTAAAATCCATATCCCGGGAATATGCGGAAGCCCCGGCAATGATCAGCTTGGGTTTTTCCGCATCCGCGATTTCCTGGATAGTATCGTAGTCCAGGGTTCCGGTGGCCTTGTCCACCCCATAAAACACCGGACGGTACAATCGCCCGGAGAAATTCACGGGGGAACCGTGTGTTAAATGTCCCCCATGGGAAAGATCAAATCCCAGGATGGTATCCCCGGGTTTTAGACAGGCATGGTATACCGAGGCGTTGGCCTGAGATCCGGAATGGGGCTGCACGTTCGCATATTCCGCCCCAAATAGGGCTTTTGCCCGATCAATGGCCAACTGCTCTATGCGATCCACCACCTCACAACCGCCATAATAGCGTTTTCCCGGATAGCCTTCCGCATATTTGTTGGTGAGCACCGATCCGGCGGCCTCCATCACTTGGGGGCTTACAAAGTTTTCCGAAGCTATGAGCTCAATGCCGTTTTGTTGCCGTTCCTTTTCTGCGGCAATGAGGTCAAAAATGGTGGTATCGCGTTGCATAAATCAAAATGAGGTTATTTGGAACCCTTTCCGAGCTCCCGGAATTTGCTGCAAAAATACGAATTGCCCATTTCTAAATGGCATAAAACAATATATTTGATCGGGATTTTATTAAACGTAAATTAACAATTTTATCGAGTTTAAAAAGATCTCATAGCCAAAGCAAAACCCTAAGGAAAAAGATTTAAGCAGGGACTTTGACTCAGGGTCGCCGTCCTTTTGCTACAGCCAAGATGCGATAAACATGTTTGTTTCGGATAGTATTGATGACCGGTATTTTCGATTTTCCTTGGACTCCCGGTTATCGCTAGAGTAGTAGCTCTTTTCCAAAGTCTCCGGTGCACAAAAAAAGGCCGCAATAACAACGTGGTTTTTGTTGCTTTCACTTTGCAAAGCTACTATGGCAGGTTAGGATTTACCAGCTTGGCAGTATAAAACTCCGCTGCCGCCAGAGTGAGCGCTACCGCCCCGCGTACTCGGGCCGGCGTACCGAGTAAGTAGAACAATTAAAGAAAGGACTGCGACCGCGACGTCGTGGTCTTTTATTGTAATGACCGTATAAAGGTGCTAGGGGAGTCAAGGATTTATGTCCTTGGCATGAAAAAACCTCCTTGCCTTCCCAGGTATGGGGCAGGGGGTTTTCACCCTGCACAAAATACACCAAAAAGTGGACTATACCATATTTTTTAAAAGCATAAAAGAATATATTTGATACGGATTTATCACACCAAAAATACCCCTTGTACCATGCCTACAAAGACCAATGACCCCCACAAAAAAACCTGGTTGCCCCTGCCGGAGCAAACGGATTTTCCCATCCAAAACATTCCCTTTGGGGTGTTTTTGACCCGGGACGATATCATTACCATCGGCACCCGTATCGGGGATTATGCCATTGACCTGGGGGCCCTGCATCAGCTGGGCTATTTTGAGGGAATTCCCCTCACGGACGATATTTTTCTCCAAGACACGCTGAACCATTTTAATTCCGATGGGAAAAAGACGTGGCGGGCGGTTCGGAACCGGATCGGGGAGATTTTTGACCATAGCAACGCTATCTTGCGAGATAACGAAGCGCATAAAAAAATTGTATTGTTTTCCCTGGACGAGATCGAAATGAAACTGCCTGTACAAATTGGGGATTATACGGACTTTTATTCCAGTAGGGAACACGCTACCAATGTGGGCAGCATGTTCCGGGATCCGGAAAAGGCCTTATTGCCCAATTGGTTGCACATTCCTGTAGGCTACCACGGAAGAAGCTCTACCATTGTACCCAGTGGTATTCCGGTGAGGCGACCGCAAGGACAAACGCTTCCCAAGGGGAACGATCATCCGGTATTCGGCCCTTCCCAACGCGTGGATTTTGAGTTGGAGATGGCCTTTATTACCACGGATGCCAATCTTCTAGGGGAACCCATACCCGTAGCAGAGGCGGAGGATTATATTTTTGGCATGGTGCTGTTCAACGATTGGAGTGCCCGGGATATCCAAAAATGGGAATACGTGCCCTTGGGGCCTTTTTTGGCCAAGAATTTTGCGTCCTCCATCTCGCCTTGGATCGTTACCCTGGATGCCTTGGAACCGTTCCGGGGAGCCGGCCCCAAGCAAGACCCGGAACCCCTACCCTATTTGCGACAGCAGGGCGACCATAATTTTGACATTAACTTGGAGGTCTACCTTATTCCTGAAAATGGCACCCCAACCCTTCTGTGCAGGTCCAATTTTAAACATATGTACTGGTCCATGGCACAACAGTTGGCCCACCATACCGTAAATGGATGTAAGGTAAACAGTGGGGATATGATGGGTAGCGGCACCATCTCGGGCCCTAGTCCGGATTCCTACGGTTCCCTCTTGGAATTGGCCTGGCAAGGCACCCGCCCCGTTCCATTAAAGGACGGTTCCCTGCGTAGCTTTGTCGAGGATAACGATACTGTTGTTTTTAAAGGGTATTGCCAGAGGGATAAGGTACGTATCGGGTTTGGGGAGGTGACCACCAAGCTCTTGCCGGCACTGTAAGAGCCTGTTACCGTTTTTTTATTGCGGTGTTATACCAGAAATCCTCCTTTTGCGTTCTAGATAGGAGCCGTTTTGGCACGGCTATTGGATTTGAGCATGTAGAACGATAAAACCCTGCCATGAAAAACCCTATCTACCTTATTCTTATTTTCGGATTTCTGACATCTTGTAGCGGTGTTAAAAAGACCCAAAAAGCCGTTAACTCGGGCAATTATCACAGCGCTATTGATAATGCCATCCAGAACCTGGCCCAAAACAAGACCAAGCGAAGCCATCAACCCTTTGTGATCCTTTTGGAAGATGCCTTTCAAAAGCATACCGACCGGGAACTGGATCGCATCCACTTTCTGGAAAAGGATGGAAATCCGGCGAATTTGGCCACCATTTACGAGGGATATGTTGGGCTAAAGCAGATGCAACGGCGCATACAACCGTTGTTGCCCTTGGACGTCCTGGCCGAAAACCGGCAGGCCCGTTTTTCCTTTGCGGATTATGATAGGGACATCCTAGCCGCTAAAGAAGACCTCTCCAAACACTTATATGCCCATGGGGCTACCCTGTTAAAGGAAGGTTCCCAGAAGGAGGACTTTCGAAACGCCTATGCCGATTTTAACTACCTCAATGAGATCAATCCAGGCTACAAGGATGTGGACGCTAAGATGGACGAGGCCCATAACAAAGGTCTGGACTACGTTCAAGTGAATATGGTAAACCAGACGGATCAGATTATTCCCGCGCGGCTGGAGGAAGAGCTGTTGGACTTCAACACCTATGGTTTGGACAATCTTTGGACTACCTACCATACCAATCCCTTGCCCCAGGTGCAATACGATTACGTAATGGATGTGGCATTCAGGGAAATCAATATTTCCCCGGAACAGGTTAGGGAGAAGGAAATTATTAAGGAAAAGCAGATCAAGGACGGTCAAAAGTTCCTATTGGACACCGATGGGAATGTGGTCAAGGATAGCTTGGGGAACCAAATAAAGATAGACAAGTTCCGCACCGTGCGCTGCAATTTCTATCAATTTACACAGTTCAAGACCGCACAGGTGGCCGGTATGGTCTATTTTACGGATAGTGCAAGCAAACAACGTCTGAATTCCTATCCCCTATCCAGCGAATTTGTCTTTGAACATATTTATGCCAATTATGACGGGGATAGAAGGGCGCTGGAGAACGATTTAATTGCCCTGTTGGACCTGGCGGCCGTGCCCTTTCCCACCAACGCGCAAATGGTATATGATGCGGGGGAAGATCTTAAGGCCCGTTTAAAGACCATCGTAAACCGACAACGGTTTAACTAAGCCCCTAATCCTACCTGGGCATATTTTTTGAATCATAGATACTTTTCCAGATCCATTTGGGTAATGGCACCATGGGAATCATGGGCCACGACCGTACCATTTTTAAGGATCAGTACTTGGGGGGATTGATGCAACACCTGAAATTGTAGGGCCACGGCATTGGAAACATCGCGATAGGCGTGCAAGTCCAAAAAATGGAAATCCATACGGTCTTCGCAAGCTTTCAGTTGTGCCCTAAAACGCCCTAGAACCATACGGCTAATACCGCAGGTCACGGAATGTTTAAAGATAAGTTGTGGTTTGCCTTTGGATTTGGCCACGATATCCTCCAATTGTTCCACAGCGGTCAAGGGAATCCAAGGGATATCCTTTCTTTCGTTATCCCTATCCGTTGAAGAATTTCCAAAAAGGCTGCCAAATAACCCCATTCGTGTATTGTTTTCCCGATGTATTTGTGACGTATTGTCCTGTTTTTCTTTGGGTTACCGGACATTTTGTCCGGTCTTTGCCCCTGGTAGGATTCTTGAAATCCCCTGGTCGTAAATGTAGTCAATAACGAACACAAATAACGCGCTATGAACTTTAATAAGTTTACGATAAAATCCCAGGAGACCCTGCAGCAGGCACAACAATTGGCCCAGGGCATGGGACATCAACACATCGAAAACGAGCACATTTTTAAGGCCATTACCCAAGTGGATGAGAATGTACTGCCGTTTATCCTGAAAAAACTTGGGGTAAACTTTTCCCTTTTGGAGCAGGTACTGGATAAGGAACTGGAACGTTTTCCCAAAGTTTCTGGCGGGGAACTGATGTTGTCCCGCGATGCCGGAAAAACCATCCATGAAGCCAGTACTATTGCCCAGGAAATGAAGGATGAATTTGTTTCCCTAGAGCATATTCTCCTGGCCGTCTTGGCATCCAAAAGTAAAATTGCACAGATTCTAAAAGACCAGGGAGTCACCCAAAAGGGACTCCGGGAAGCCATTGAGGAGTTGCGCAAGGGAGGCAAGGTAACCTCCCAAAGCGCGGAGGATACCTATAACGCCTTGAACAAGTACGCCAGAAACCTGAACCAACTGGCCGATTCCGGAAAATTAGATCCTGTTATTGGTAGGGACGAGGAAATCCGACGTATTCTGCAGATCCTCTCCCGACGCACCAAGAACAATCCCATGCTGGTGGGAGAGCCCGGAACCGGAAAAACGGCCATAGCCGAAGGGTTGGCACACCGAATAATCCAGGGCGATGTTCCCGAAAATCTCCAGGACAAGGTCATTTACTCCTTGGATATGGGCGCCTTGATCGCCGGGGCCAAGTTTAAGGGGGAATTTGAGGAGCGCTTAAAGTCGGTCATCAAGGAAGTCACTACCTCAGATGGTGATATTGTGCTTTTCATCGATGAAATCCATACGTTGGTCGGTGCAGGAGGCGGACAAGGCGCCATGGATGCGGCCAATATCCTAAAACCCGCCTTGGCCCGTGGGGAGCTCAGGGCCATTGGGGCCACTACCCTGGATGAATACCAAAAGTACTTTGAAAAGGACAAGGCCCTGGAACGCCGATTCCAAAAGGTAATGGTCCATGAACCGGATACGGAAAGCGCCATTTCCATTCTTAGGGGCATCAAGGAGAAATACGAGGCCCATCACAAGGTACGCATCAAGGATGAGGCGGTAATCGCCGCCGTGGAGCTTTCACAACGGTATATCACCAATCGTTTTTTACCGGACAAGGCCATCGACCTTATGGACGAGGCGGCTTCCAAACTTCGAATGGAAATCAACTCCAAGCCAGAAGAACTGGATGTACTGGATCGGAAAATAATGCAGTTGGAAATTGAGATTGCCGCCATTAAGCGGGAAAACGATAAGGCAAAACTCAATGCGCTACATGTGGATCTCGCCAACCTAAAGGAGGAACGAAACGAGATTTTTGCGCAATGGGAGCAGGAGAAAAGTGTGGTGGACACGATTCAAAAGACCAAAAAGGACATTGAGGACTTTAAGTTAGAGGCAGAGCGGGCCGAACGCAACGGGGACTACGGCAAGGTGGCCGAACTGCGTTATGGCAAAATCAAGGAGGCCAATGAAAAACTGGAATCCCTACAACAGGAGCTCCAGGAACAACAACAACAGGATACCCTTATCAAGGAAGAGGTTACCCATGAGGACATTGCCGAGGTGGTGGCCAAATGGACGGGAATCCCCGTGACCAAAATGCTCCAGAGCGAGAGGGAGAAACTGCTTAACCTGGAAAAGGTACTGCACAAACGCGTGGTGGGACAGGAGGAGGCCATAGAGGCCGTATCCGACGCCATTCGTAGAAGTAGGGCAGGTCTTCAGGACGCGAAAAGACCTATCGGTTCCTTCTTATTTCTTGGAACAACGGGAGTGGGCAAGACCGAACTGGCCAAGACCTTGGCCTCTTATCTTTTTGATGATGAAAATGCCATGACCCGTATCGATATGAGCGAATACCAGGAACGGCACGCCGTAAGTCGTCTGGTAGGGGCACCTCCCGGTTACGTGGGCTATGATGAAGGAGGGCAACTGACAGAGGCCGTTCGTAGGAGACCCTACTCCGTGGTGCTTTTGGACGAAATCGAAAAAGCCCATCCGGACACCTTTAACATTCTATTACAGGTATTGGACGAAGGCCGGTTAACCGACAATAAAGGGCGTGTGGCCGATTTTAAAAACGCCATTATTATTATGACCAGTAATATGGGAAGTTCCATTATCCAGGAAAAATTTGAGCAGGCCAAGGATATCCAGAGTGCCACGGAAACCGCAAGAATCGAAGTGCTGGGCCTTTTGCGAAAATCCATTCGCCCGGAGTTTCTGAACCGTATAGACGATATCATCATGTTTACACCATTGGGCAGGGAGGATATTGTGAAAATAGTGCGCCTGCAATTGGATCAGTTGAAAAAGGTGGTTGCCAAACAGCATATCACCATGGATGCCACGGATGAGGCAGTTGCCTACTTGGCGGAACGGGGCTATGATCCCCAATACGGGGCCAGACCCATAAAACGGGTCATCCAAAAGGAAGTGCTTAACAATCTATCCAAAGAACTTTTAAGTGGAAAGATACATGCGGAGAGCATTGTCCTGATTGATGCCTTTGATGATAATCTGGTCTTTCGGAACCAAGAACAACTGGTGAACTAGGGCTTCTTGTTCTACTATTTTGCCGGTCCCGGAATTCGGGGCCGGCTTTTTTTTATTGGATATACCATACAGTATATAGTTTTTTTATCTTCGTAGAAAATTGCATAAATGACCACCAAAGCCGAACGAACCACCGCCTACATTGTTGAAACCGTTGCCCCCATTTTTAATAAACTGGGTTATGTGGGAACCAGTATGAGCGACTTAACAGAGGCCACCGGACTTACCAAGGGCGCTCTTTACGGGAATTTTGAGAATAAAGAGGCCCTGGCCCTGGCCGCTTTTAAGTACAACCGCTCCAAATTGATGCATGCTATTTCCGAGCATTTGGCTTTGGAAGGAAGCGCTACCCAAAAAATCTTCAATCTCTTAAAGTTTTACCGCAATTACGATGCGCATACCCAGGCCATGGGGGGGTGTCCCGTGCTTAATGTTGGGGTAGACTCCCAGCATAACAATAGGCTGTTGGCCGCCGCCGCCCGGGAAACCGTTAAGGAAATTGAGGGCAAAATAGCCTTGGTTCTGGAAAATGGGGTCAAGTCGGGCGAGCTGGCCTTGCCGGTAACCCCCTTACAATTTGCCAAACAGCTTTTTACCATGCTGCAAGGGGCCGTATCCATGGCCACCATTACCCGGGACCGTAAGTATTTGACCAATACCGTGGCCTACTTGGAAGTTCTTATTCGAAGGGAGATAAAAAAGTAAGTGCTGTTATCGCTTCAAGACCAGAGTGCTGACCGCCATTTTGTGCTTTCCCGAATTGACCGTTGATAGCCATTCAACGTTAGGCTTACCTAAGAAATGTAGACTTTCCGTTGCCCGGAATCAATCCGTGCACCCGTTCGTATTTTAGAATTGGGAAATGGTCTTATTTTATTACTCTCCGGTTACCCTAAAGATCCACATGCTATCTTGATACTTGCCATTAAAGTTGCTGTCACGCGCTTTTCGTGCTTCGTTCATTGTATCATAACGCTCCAGATAAATGTAGTTGTAGTTGTTCTTGCTCCTTAAGAACGATTTGGGTTGAAGGCCTCTATTTTTCAATTCTGCCATAAACGCCTCATAGTATCTTTTCGTACCGAACACATTGGTAATCAGGTAGAAACCAGGTTCCAAACTGCCTTCTTGGCGCACCTCTTCGTATTTTTCGCCTTTCTGTGGCGTAACGTCCTCCTGGGCCAATTGTTTTTGTTCAAGTGCCTTTTGGGCAGCTTCGGCCTGCGCCAGGGAATCCCTTCTTCTGGTTTGTGCGGCCAGTGCCCTTGCTTCGCCGACTGCTGCCAAGGAATCCGCACGTCTTTGTTCAAGGACTTTTTGCTCGGCCAAACGCCTTTCCCGTTCCAGATCTATCGCATTGCGTTTCTCCTCTTCCTCCTGTTCCGCCAGGGCCTTCTTCTGCCGTTTGGCCTGTTCCACGGAATCCTTACGCCGTTGTTTCTCCAAAGCCCGTTCCTGGGCGGCCAATTTTTTGGCCTCCCTTTCCTGGGCTTTCTCCTCCTTGGCCGCTTCGGCCATTTTTTCCTCCTCCTCTTTCGGGCTATCCGTAATAAGCTCCACTTCCTGCTCCAGTGGATCATCGTATAACTGCTGGATCTTGCGCCGTTCTTCCGGCTTGCCAATAAAGTAGGAAGCAATTATCTCAAAAGAAGGATCTTCCCCACTAACCTGGGAATTGGTCCCAAATTCTACCAAGGCGCCCAGGGAAAACCGCTTAAGGAAGGTGCCTCCTCCCCCGGCGGAGATTCCATAAAAATTGTTGTACCCCAACTGGCCCCAATATTTCGAATGGCTTAGAAGCATGCTTGCCCCAACCTGGTTCTGAAGTTCGGGAATGGTCCTGAGATATAGGGAAGGCCTAAGAAATGCCGTGGGATCCAAGGCACGCATTATGGGTAGATCATAAGATACCATGGCCATATACACCTTGTCCGCTGCCACCGTATTGCCCTCACTTTCCGAAAAATTATAGTCGAACAGGTTTTCGGAAGCCAGCCCAAATGCAAAATTCTCTACGAATAGGCGTATTCCCGGTGCCAATTGCATAATAAAATCATTGGTAGTCCCCAACTGCGGCAAGGGGATATTGGGGTTTACGGGGAAACGATCGTCAGCAAGCTCCTGCTGGAACCCAAATACATTGATGCCCACGCCCAAACGTATTAGGGAGGTCAACCGGATTTCGTGGGCGTAATTTAGTATCCCGCCCGTATTGAAAAAGACGCCTGTATTATGTTGAAAGAAGGCGGCACTTACGGCAGAGGACTCACCCAATTTTCGGGAATAGTTCAAAAACAAGGAAGTGGGATCTGCATCAACGGTCTGCCATTGCCAGCGCGTCCAAAGGGAAACGGATTGGGGATTGTTGCGATCTAAGGAAAACGCAGGGTTGAACAAACTGGAGTTGTATTCCGTTAAGTTGTGCTGCCTAAAGTCTACCGGAAGGGAAGCCTCTTGTGCAGTAACGAGGGATATAGCACTGAGCCAAAGAAAAATGGTACCTAATTTCAGCATACGCAAAAAAACAAAAAACTGTCAGTTTCGCATACTATTTCGCAGTAATTTTAGTTACAATATTTGGAAAGTTTTTAACATATTCGGAAAAAGGCCAAAGCTATCGTAAAGCCAGACCCTAGTGCCTGGAGGGTAGTTGAACGGGTTTGTACAAACGGATAGCGTATACCGCCAAGGACTTCCAGGACTAACGATGGTATTTATGAAAATATATAAGATACTTCTTCCCTTCTGTATGGCACTCCTCTTGTTTGCATGCAAGGAAGATAAGATTGCCGAGGATGGCCCAATGGACAATGGGATATCTACTTTTTACTTTATCAGGCATGCTGAAAAAGATCGTATGGATCCGGATAATCCAGATCCGGAATTGAACCAGAAAGGTTTGGGCAGGGCCATGCATTGGGCCGAAATATTGGACAATGTTCCACTAGGGGCCATCTATACCACAGATTACGAAAGAACGCAAATGACCGCTGCACCGGCGGCCGTAAAGCAAGATCTTGTTGTCCAATACTACAGCCTGGAAGACCTAAGTATTGAACAGTTTAAAACAGACAATCTAAATAGCAATGTCTTGGTAGTTGGACATGCCAATACAATTCCTGAATTTGTAAACCTGATGATCGGTGAGGACAAATACGGCCCTATGGATGAATACGACAATGGAAGTCTCTACATTGTTCAGCTCGTCAACGGAACGGCCACGGACATGCAGTTGGAGTTCAATTGTAATTGCCCGGACTAACCCTTATTTCCCGCAGTTCTATCTTGGAAAGGAGTTTTAATCCCCCATCGGAAAACAGGGTATCCATTTCTTCCAATGGCATATCCAAATCCAAGGGTTCGTAATTCATATAATCCACAAAACGAATTCCGTTCACATACCGCTCATTATAGGCCTTTCGAAAACGAATCCCACCCCCATCCACATGAAAACGATAGGCTAGATAATCCGGTTTTAACGTTTTGGCATTAAACCAATACAAAAAGACATCCTCATGGTCGACACCCCCGCCCTCCTGGTCAAAAGTAATCCTAATCTTATGATAGGGACTGCCATCGATATGGGTTTCCCCCAAATAGTCCTTGTTCACGGCCGGGTCATTTAGGCCATTGGGCAAATAGGCAAAATAATGTACGGAATTAAGGGCGTTGGCATAGGCATTGGCCAAGGAGTCCGGCAAGACAAGGGCACTGTCGTTTACAAACCGCTTAAAACCGTGGATATGCAGATAATCGCTAATTAAGGCGGTATCCGTATTGTGTTCCCGCGAAAGGACTTTTTGATTGCCCTGGCGTTCCAAGGCATACGTCCTTTGCCTAAAGACAAAAGAGATGTTACTGATCCGGTAACGTTCACCCCCGCAAACCACAATACTCTGGTCCACAATCTCTTGGGCAACGTCCGTTCCCCTGTTTTGTTCGCGGCAGGCGATCAGCAAAACCAAACCGCAAACTATGGTCATTATTTTACTCATTGAACCTGGTTTAATCTTACCTAGACGACAAACAATGGCGCAA
This sequence comes from Bacteroidota bacterium, assembly GCA_039188035.1. Taxonomy (GTDB): domain Bacteria; phylum Bacteroidota; class Bacteroidia; order Flavobacteriales; family Flavobacteriaceae; genus Ulvibacterium. Next base: position 12,337 of record JBCCZF010000013.1, read on the forward strand.
AATAGAGCCATTGGTTGAAATGTGCTTCAACTTTAGGCATTCCTTAAGGATTATTGTTGCTATTTTTGCGTCTTATGCAAGCCAGGGTAAACATTAAAAACAAACGCGCGCGTTTTGAATATGAGCTTTTGGATACCTTTACGGCGGGAATTGTGCTTTCCGGTACCGAAATAAAATCCATTAGACAGAGTAAGGCTTCCATATCCGAAAGTTTCTGCGAGTTTAATGACAAGGGGGAACTCTTTGTCATTAATATGCAAATCGATGAATACTCCCATGCCTCTCATTTTAATCACCGGCCCAAGGCCGAGCGGAAACTGCTTCTTACCAAAAGAGAACTGAAAAAGTTGGAAAAGGAAGTAACTACTTCGGGGTTTACCATTGTACCCTTGCGGGTCTTTATTAATGATAGGGGCCTCGCCAAGATGACCATAGCCCTGGCCAAGGGGAAAAAGCTATACGATAAACGGAACACTATTAAGGACAGGGACAACAAAAGAAACCTAGATCGGATAAAGAAGGAATTCAACCGTTGATGAAACTTTTTAATGAACGTCACTAAGAGAGTTGCTCTTTATTTCCTTTTGATTTTCACAACCCGGATGTGGACCCAGATCCAAGGGGTGGTCACAGATCATAATGGAGCGGCATTGCCCTTTGTAAACATCTATTTTGAAGGGACCTTACAAGGAACAACTACCAATGGCAATGGGTTTTACCAACTGGATTTTTCCCAAACCGGAAAACATATCCTCATTTTTAAGTACTTGGGATTTCGGACCAAAAAGGAGGTGGTTTCCATTGACCATTTCCCCCATGTCCTGAATGTTTCCCTAGAGCCGGAAAGCCTTCAATTGAACGAGGTTGGGATACGTGTCTCGGAAAATCCTGCCGACAGGATTATTCGCAACGCCATTGCCAAGCGCCGGGAGTACCGGAAAAAATTTGAATCGTTTACGGCCGACTTCTATAGTAAGGGGCTTATCCGGATCAAGGACGCACCCCAAAAAATATTGGGCCAGGATTTGGGGGATTTCGGCGGGGGCCTGGATTCCACACGATCGGGCGTTCTGTATCTCTCCGAGACCCTTTCCCAAATCACCGTACATAAAAACAAATTCAAGGAACGCATCCTGGCCTCCAAAAGAAGTGGGGACGATAACGGTCTTAGCTTCAACAACGCCTCCGACCTCAATTTTTCGTTTTACAACAACACGGTGGAATTTGGCAACCCACTAATATCACCCATTGCGGACAACGCCTTTTCGTATTACAGGTATCGTTTGATCGGCACGTTTTATGATGCGGATAATCACTTGATCAACCAAATTCGCGTTATCCCCAAAAGAGCCAGGGACCGTGTTTTTACCGGTACCCTATATGTGGTAGAGGACAGTTGGGCACTGTACGCCACGGATTTGAAAGTTACTGGGCTGCAGGCCCAAATTCTCCCGGCGGATACTATTCGACTCAGACAAGATTTCAACTATTCCAAGGAAAAAGACCTTTGGATAAAAACACTGCAACGCATTGATTTTGCCTACCACATTCTGGGTTTTAAGGGCAGCGGACGTAATACGGCCGCATACAAGAATTATGACCTGAATCCCGTTTTTGGAACCAAGGAATTTACCAATGAGGTGCTCTCCTTTGCGGAAACTTCCCGCAAAAAGGATTCCATCTTCTGGAAAGTCTCCCGCCCCGTTCCCCTTACCCCGGAGGAAATACGGGACTATCGGCAAAAGGACAGTCTACAGGACATCCGTAAATCCCGGCAATACTTGGATTCTGCAGATGCCCGCGGAAATCGTTTCACCTTGGGCTCCTTACTTTATGGGTACACCTATAGGAACAGTTATACCGAGAAATCCTTCTCAGTATCCTCCCCCATTCCGCATATTCGATTCAATACCGTACAGGGTTGGAACGGACAACTTCGTCTGGACTATACCAAAAACAACAAGGAAAGGGGATCCCGCCTTACTATGGGAACCCAATGGGCGTATGGCGAATCCGACAAACGCCTTAGGCCCATGGCCGAAATGGGATATCGATTTAATAACTTCTCCCGACCCGTCCTAAGGCTTAGGGGTGGAAACCAAGTAGCTCAATTTAACGAAAATAACCCGGTGACCACCTTTGGCAACACCATTGCCTCGCTGTTTTTTGAAAACAATTTTGCCAAGTTTTATGAGAAGGACTTTGTGGAAACCCATTTTTCCAGGGAGGTGATGAACGGCCTACGGTTTTATTCGACTTTAGGTTTTGAGGAGCGGAAACCCTTGTTCAACACCACAGGTCAAGTGATTATTGGGGATAATGAGACGCCCTACACCTCCAATAATCCTTTGGATCCCGATGATTTTGAGAATGCCGCGATTGTACAACACAGCATCTGGAAACTGGAATTGGGTGTCCGCATCCGCTTTGGCCAAAAATACCTGAGTTACCCGGAGGGCAAGGTCATTTCATTGGAGAACCGTTTTCCCACACTTTTCTTGGGATATGAGAAGGGCTTTGCCTCAAGTTTGTCGCGCAACAACTATAACCAGTTTAAACTAAGGATACATCAGAATTTTGATATTGCGAACAAAGGGGAGTTTGGCTATAACCTAAGGAGTGGTTTTTTTGTGGATGCCGAAGGAAACTCCTTTGTGGACCATCAACATTTTAATGGAAACCGTACCCGTATCACCCGCGATAATTATTTGGACGCCTTCTTTTTACTGCCCTATTACGATTTGAGCACCAATCGGAGTTATTTGGAGGGGCACATGGAGCATAATTTCAAGGGTTATGTGATGGGTAGGATCCCCTTGCTCAACAAACTCAATGCCCATCTTATCGCAAGTGCCAAGTATCTGTCCACAGCGGGGAATAGACCTTATACGGAATATGGTATTTCTTTGGGCAATTTGGGATGGAAAAAATTTC
>JBCCZF010000014.1:0-14840 GCA_039188035.1 Bacteroidota bacterium
GTAACTATTGTGCCATTTTGGCCCAAGGATTTTGAATTTAAAATTAAAAAGGAAAAAGTCTTGGAAACCATTAACCATGGGAGCAAATTCCATATTCTTACCTATTTTGACTTTTACGGGAATAAAGGAATAAGGCGGTATACGTTTGAAAACGCCGAATATAGCCGTATAACATACGACCTATCTGATAATCAATTGACAAATGAAGATAATTATCCGATTCCCCTATACCAGGCTTTCGATTCCCAGGCCGAGCTTATCGATAGCGAAGTCCCAACTTCCATCGATATTGCCTCGAAAAACCTCAAAATTTATCTGGAAAAGGACAAGTTACTTATTACACTTGATAGATACCGAAATACTACAAAAATTATTAGCCTTGACCTTAAAAGCAATGCTGTAGGGGTTGCCAATTTTGAAACATCTGAATCCGACCGAAAAAAACAGATAACGAATTCCAATTCGTTTGTACATAAGAATAACCTGTTTCAACTCGCACTATCAAAGGACAGTTTGTGGCTTCGAATTACCGATAAGGATTCCCGGCAATTACGTAAAGAGTTCAAAAATGACAAAGAAAGTGAGATTACCTTTAAAAATTCCCCTATTTATCAGGAAGGAAGCTTGTTCCTTGGTTCAAATCAACGGGAATTGGAACAGAACAAGCAACTTTTAAGAAAAATGCGAAAATCACGGATCGGCGTATCCGTATTTCAAATAAACGATATGCTGGAATTAAGTCTTGGTGGTGTCAAGGACGTAGCCAGAGGCAGTGCGCCAATGATGATGCCCATGAATCCAGTACCCGTACCAGGGGTTCCTGTGGAACCTATAATGATTACCCCGGTTTTTGGGGCCTATCAATCCTACACGTCCTCCCGGGCGGTTTTTGTAAAATCCTTACTGGATAAGAACACCTTAGACCATTTACAAGGGGATGCCGGTAAAAACGTTTTTGAACGGCTTAAGGACTTTACGGACGAACTTGACCCAAAACTGGAAACTACCTTTCGGTACAAGAATTTTCTAATCTATGGCTATTATCGTAAGGGAGAATACCATCTTGTCAAGTTTAGGGTATAGGAAACCTTATAAAATATAAGTTTCTGTTTATCCGAACTTACTTTGACAGGAGGCCCAAAAGTCTCAAATACCTTTACGGCTTCCTATTAATTCCCCGCCCGTTCCAAGCGGTCGTTGATGCTTATACCCAGTCCCTCATCGGGCAGCCGTTCCGCAATTATAATTTCCAACCCGGCCTCGTCCAAACGATGCAGGGCCGCAAAGAGGTTTTTGGCCGCCTCGTCCAAATCGCCCTTTTCCGAAAGGATTTCAACAATTTCAACATTTGCCTGTTCCACACCGGAAAAAGAAAGGATTCCCATTTTGCTCCCACTATACGCCTGTACCGTTTTGGGAATTGAATCGCTCACCACCACTTTTGCCCTGGGCGAATAATGCTTTAACAACATTCCCGGTGCCTCTGGGGCCTTTTCATTTCTCGTCATCAGCCGTACCGAACCCACGCATTCCCTGATAACCTCCAAGGATAATCCCCCTTTTCTATATACAATAGGGGTTTCCCCCTCAAAACCCACTATGGTGGACTCCAACCCTACCGTACAAGGCCCACCGTCCAAAATAGCGGGAATGCGATTCCCAAAATAGTCGGCTACATGCTGCGCCCGGGTGGGACTAATACGGGTAAACGGATTGGCACTGGGTGCGGCAATGGGGAAATCCAGCCTTCGCAATAGTTCCAAGGCAAAGGGATGTCCGGGCATACGTACTGCCACCGTGGGTTTTCCTGCCGTAATCAGATTACTCACTTCCGACCGTTTGGGCAACACCAAGGTAAGGGGCCCCGGCCAAAACGCATCCATTAATATCCGCGCTGCCAGAGGAATTTGGGAGGCCAAGGCCTTCACCTGATCCTGATGGTGAACGTGCACGATCAAGGGGTTGAACAAAGGCCTGCCTTTGAGGGCAAAGATACTTTGTATAGCAGTTTCGTCGTGGATGTTGGCCGCTAGGCCATATACCGTCTCCGTGGGAATGCCCACGAGCTTCCCTTCGCGAAGAAGACGGCAACAATAGGTTATATCCCGGGTAATATTGGATGGCATAAGGGGCAAAGATACTACCGTTTTGGAATTCGGGAAAAACCGATATTTGTGGGGATGCTCAAAATCGCCTATCACCCTATATATGCACACCCCCTGCCGGAAGGCCATCGGTTTCCCATGGCCAAATACGAGCTCTTGCCCCAACAACTGCTTTATGAGGGAACCTGTACCCCGGACAACTTTTTTGAACCCCAAATTCCCAACGATAAATATCTTGTGGCGGTTCATGAGCCGGAATACTATTACGATCTTCTAAACCTAAAAATAGCACCCAGGGTTGCCCGCAAAATCGGCTTTCCCCTAAGCGAATTGCTCGTGGAACGGGAACGTATCATTGCCCATGGTACCATGCAGGCCTGCAAATTCGCTTTGCAATATGGGATCGCCATGAATATCGCGGGGGGCACCCATCACGCGTATACCGATCGGGGGGAAGCCTTTTGCATGCTCAATGATCAGGCCATAGGGGCACGATATTTACAAGCTAAAAAATGGGCGACCCGTATTCTAATCGTGGATCTGGACGTGCATCAGGGCAACGGCACGGCCCAAATCTTTCAAAATGACCTTTCCGTGTATACCTTTTCCATGCATGGGGCGGGTAATTATCCCTTTAAAAAGGAAAAATCGGATCTGGATATCGCCCTTGAAAAGGGTGTGGAAGATGGGGAATACCTGGCCCTTCTCCAGGAAGTATTGCCTAGGCTTATGGAGGAGGTACAGCCCGATTTCGTTTTTTACCTCTCCGGGGTAGATGTGCTGGCCTCCGACAAGCTGGGCACCTTGGGCCTTAGCCTGGAAGGATGCCGCAAGCGGGACAAATTTGTACTGGAAATGTGCCGGCACCGAAAAATCCCCATACAATGCAGCATGGGAGGTGGGTACTCCCCGGATATCAAAACTATTGTGGAAGCACATGCCAATACCTTTCGGCTTGCCCAGGCGCTTTATTTCTAGCATTTTATCAATTTCCTATCCAAATGACCCAAGCCTTATCAAAAGGATTTGTACTTTTTGTACATTCCGGAAAAGCCCCAATCAATTTTACCTGTTATGAAGACTATCCGATTTATGTTCACTGTCACGATTTTGTTCCTTATGGTTATAGGCTGCAGGGAAAAACCAAAGGAGACCGCTCCAAAACCCGGGGTCGACACCCCTAAAAAAACGAAAATCATCTTTGATACCGATGCCAATAACGAATTGGACGATCAGCATGCCCTGGCCTATCTGCTTTTTAACGATCCCGTTTTTGAGGTAGTGGGAATTACGGTAAACGCCACTCGGAACGGCGGGGATATCCAAGGCCATTTTGATGAGGCGGAACGTATCCTACAACTGGCCAACCTCAAGGGCCGGATACCTCTATTAAAAGGAGCCAATGAAAATTTTAAGGCTATTTCAGAGAACTTTGACCCCACTAACTATGATGGAAAGCAAGGAGTGGATTTTATCTTGGAAGAGACCCAAAAGGATTCGGTAGTGGTAGTGGCCGTGGGCAAATTGACCAATATTGCACTGGCCCTTAAAAAGGATCCCTCTTTGGCAAAACGCACCACAATCGTATGGTTGGGAAGCAACTATCCGGAACCCGGGGAGTACAATCAGAACAATGATACCCTAGCCATGAATTATGTGCTCAATAGTAAGATTCCCTTTGAAATGGTCACCGTCCGGGGAGGGAAACCTTCGGGAACGGCGGCCGTAACGGTAACCCAGAATGAAGTAAACGCCAGAATGCCCGGACTGGGGCCCAAGGCCAAAAACCCTGTAACAGGAAGACATGGGGGAACGTTCGATACCTTTGGCGATTATTCTGTGAGTCTGTTTGAACACATCGATTATCACTCCGATCCCCCAATGCGCTCCCTGTTCGATATGGTGGCCCTGGCCATCCTAAAAGATCCCAGCTGGGGAGAACCAAAAAGCATCCCCGCCCCCATCCTTATCAACAACCGCTGGGTAGAACGGCCTAACAACCCTCGAAAAATCACCGTTTGGGAAAATTTTGACAAGGAAAAAATCCTAATGGATTTTTACGCAACTATGGAAAGCCCTAAACTGGTGCCCGGAAAGCATTAGCAACACAGCGATTTATGTAAAAGGGCCTTATCAACAGGCTGGTTTTGGTGGATAAAAACCTATTTTAAAATATAGGCTAACTTGCATCCTAAACCAAACCTTCTATGAATCGACGTCTTTTCTTTTGTGCACTCCTTATTGTTGGGATCTTGCAATCCCAAGATTCAGATACGGACGATGCCCCCTCGGACGCGCATCAAAATCGCTGGCAGATGTTCTCCTATGATATGGGCAATATATTTTTGGGCATAGGACACGCCTATTCCCGTCCCTTGCATTGGAAAGGGGAACAATGGCGGAATTTTGGCCTTACCCTGGCCGGAACCGGAGTGGCCTACCTTTTTGACGATGCCGTTTCGGATGCCTTCCGGGATATTCGAGAAGACGTTCCCGAGTTTATAAGAACCTATGGCGCAGAATATGGGAGTCCTACCTACAATTACATGCTCACCGGGGCCGTGTATTTTACCGCCCTGGGGTTTAAGGACGAAAAGTTGCGCAGGACGGGCGTGCTCCTAATTTCCTCGGCCACCGCCGCAGGCTTTTTACAACAGGTTCTTAAATCTGCCGTGGGCCGGGCACGTCCCCTGAGTGAAAAGAACAAGGACACCTATAGGCCTTTTTGGTCCGGTGGCAAGGACTTCCATTCCTTTCCCTCGGGCCATGCCATTTTGGCCATGACCAATGCCCATGCCATTGCCAAGCAATTCAGAAGCCCCTGGGTAAAAGCAGGTATCTATACGTTGGGGGGTATCCCGGCCATATCCAGGCTCTGGGAGGGGAAGCATTGGTTGTCCGATGTGGTCTTCAGCGTAGCCGTGAGCATTTTTATGGTAGAATCCATTGACCGCTACCTAGATTCCAAATACGATCAAAAATACCTGGAGAACGCAAAGAAGGTGAGTTGGAACCTCAATATTGGCATTGGACAAATAGGCGTGACCGGGCGTTTTTGAAGGCATTCCTTGCCGCAAAACCAAAGGTTATTTAGATTGAATTAAAACAACTATATTTGCTCCATTCCCAAACGATACCCCTGTGGGCTCCAAGAAAAAAACGGAAAGGAAAAAGGCGAACGCCCTCAACAAAAAGCAAAAAGCCAAATTGAAAAAGTGGGTCCCAACGGATTGTAAGACCAAGTGCTGTTCCAAATACAAAAAGTCCGAGTCCAAACGCTGCAAACGGTGCCCTTGCCTTGATCTCTTAATGAAAGTGGCTTAGCCGAATTTCCACATAACAAAGAGGCCCGTGATCCACTATTGGAACACGGGTCTCTTTGATTTCTACAGGGTTCTTGGAACTTCCCACTATTTCCCAAGCATCAGCAATTCATTGCAACGTACTTCCGTGATATACCGTTTTTCACCTGCCTTGTTTTCATAGGAACGGTGGACAAGCTTTCCTTCCACCGCCACTTGTTTCCCCTTTACCAGGTAGTTTTCCACGATTTCCGCCGTTTTGCCCCAGGCTACAATATTGTGCCATTGGGTATCCTCTACCCGTTCCCCCTGGGCATTTTTATAGCTGTCACTCGTGGCAATGGAGAATTTGGCCAACTTGCCCCCGTTCTCCAAGTTTACGATTTCGGGATCCTGTCCCAGGTTACCAATCAACTGTACTTTGTTTTTAAGCGCGTTCATAATCTTTAATTTTTAAGGCCTGCCCAAATGGTACAGGCGTGGTTGAACAGTGAATACCATCGAATCTCCCTGACCCGACACTACAAACCTAAAACGCCCTCTTTAATAGATCCGGTTGGGAAGCGCTTACTTTCGTTTGTAAACGTTTGTAGTCGTTTGAAAACATTTTTATCCCTAATTATCAAATAGTTATATATGAAATGTATTTCCAACCATGGCCTTCACCTATCAGAATACTAGGCTTAAAACGGAAGCGCTTATAGGCATATCAGGGCGATGACGTCGACAAAATCCGTAAAAAACAAGCTCCCTAAAAAACATCTTCTTGCGGAACCAACATCTTCCCCGACCTTCCGAAATAATCGGGACGGGGGCTCTTTATTAGGGGGAAGTCAAGCTTTAAAAAATAGTTGTCAAGAGGGCTCTAAAAAGAGGGGGTCAAAGGGGATGGCCCTGTGTCAAAAACGACCCTGAATCCCTTGCATCATGTGATTTAAATGGTTAACCCTATGTTATAAACTTTAGTTCGATTTTGGGCTCACAACCTGAACCCCATGGTGGATTGGCGACCACCATCTTAAAAGCGTGTTATAGTTTCATTTTGATTAACAATTATTCATATCTTTAAGAAAATCAAATATTTAGGGGTTCTATGAAGTATTCAAATGGTATTGCCATTGGTTACAAAAGGTATTGGTGTATGTTAACGCTGATGTTTTTGGGAACGTTTGGGCTGCCCGCTCAAGAGATCTACCGTGAAAAGGTGTTTGTCCATTTGGACAAGACCTACTACCGTGCCGGGGAGACCATTTGGTTCAAGGCCTATGTGGTGGATGCCGATAATCTGCAGCCCGATATGCTGGAGATGGGTGTTCTTTACGTTGATCTATTGAGTTCGCAAGGAGTGGTGGTGCAACAACGGGTGGTGCCTACCGAAAAAGGTCTGGGTTATGGTGAAATGCCTATTGGCATCCAATTACCGGAAGGGGTATATACGCTAAGGGCCTATACTTCCTACATGCGAAATTTTGAAACGACCGACTTTTTTAGGGAAGAGCTATACATCGCCAATACTACGGATGCCCTTGTAGCAAAAAGCCGTAGGAAGCGCACCAAAACACTTGATTACCCGCGCGATTCAAACATGCTGGAAAGGCCCAGGTTGGCGTTTTCGCCAGAAGCCGGTCAATTGATCAACGGAGTGGTTTCAAAAGTGGCCTTTACCGTAACCAATCCCAATGGCAAGGGTATTGAAGCCACTGGAAATCTTTTGGATGAATCAGGTGCGCATGTGGTTTCCTTTAATACCCGAAAAAAGGGTATCGGGGTCTTTTCCTTTATCCCGCAGTTTGGGAAATCCTATAGGGCCCAGTTGTTTCTGGAAAGGGATACTTTGTCCTATGACTTTCCAAAAGTTGAGCAAACCGGGATCCATTTTAGCCTAAACCCCCATAACGATGTCTTCCATATCGTGATTATATCTAAATTAAGTTCTGGGCTTACGGGATTTTCCTTGGTGGGAAATTGTCAGGGAATTATCTGCTATAAAGCCCACGTCAAGGGCAGCCAGGGAACGGCAGTTTTCAAAGTTCCCTATTCCCAGTTGCCGGAAGGGCCTATCCGGTTTACCTTAAAGAATGCAAATGGCACTATTTTGGGCGAGCGTAGGGTGCTGCATTCCGGGATGCAAAAAAACAATCTGGAGATCGTGCCTATTCCTTTGAATCTGACCGTGAACAATCCGGTTAAACTGAGAATTCAGCCTTTTTTCTCCTTGGCCGAACGTATGGATAAAGCCTCTTTATCGCTTTCCATAGTGGAACGCGCCGTTAGCCCAAAACCCGAAAACCAAACCGATATTCGTTCCCATTTTTGGTTGGAACCTCAAACAAGGGCATTGTTGGGCAGTTCAGGGTATGCTTTTACTAGGGAAGATCTCAAAAAATATGAAACTACCGATTTAGCCATGATTAGCAGTAAAGCAGAGAATCCAATCCCTTTGGATAGTCTCTCCGATCAATCGACATCTTATCTTAAGGAAAACGGAATTACGGTGTCGGGGCAGGTACGCAGCGCAGGTCGTCACTCGAAACCTGTAAAAACTATGGTGGTATTGGGCAGGTATTTCGATGGGTCGCCCAAGGTGGTTTCCATTAAAGAGAGCGACGAACAAGGGTATTTCCGCTTTACGGATTTAGACTTGGAGCAAGGAGAGCCCATTGTAGTCAAGGTCAACGATTTGAATGCCAAACAAAAGGATTACCAAATTATCTTGGATACCCTTCAAAGGATGGGTCCCGAACCTGTTGAAAAAACACATTTGCGCTATGTGGGTTCCTTTGTTAGGGACAGTGTAGCGAAAGAAATGAGCGATATAAGGTTTTACAAGGGTCTAGATCGCCTGATCCGATTGGAGGAAGTAGTAGTGCGCAAAACCAAAAAAGTGGAAGTCGACCTTAGGGAAGTGGAAATAGCTGAAAAACGCAACGACCACGCCATTTATCGCAGGGCATCCAATACCGTGGATTTTTCAAAAATACAGCATACGGGATTTATCAATGCTTTGGAAGCCTTACGAATGGTAGCGGGAGTACAGGTCCGTACCGGACAATTCGGGGGAGCTATTGGCACCCAAGTTTTTATTAGGCAGGCAACTACCCTTCAAGGTCCTGTGGAGGCTTTTATTCTATTGGACGGAATGCCCACCGATGCCGATGTCATTTCCAGTATTGCTATTCAGGATATTGACTTTATCGATGTATTAAAGGGACCCGCAGCGGCCATTTATGGCCTCAGGGCTTATGGCGGGGTCGTGGCCGTATATACCAAGGACGGTTCAGAATCATGGGATAGGCCGGATCCGCGGAAAGATAATTTTCAATTTAAACATTGGGGGTATCACCCGGTCCGGGATTTTAATGCAATGAAAGAGGATAAGGAAACTTCCCTGGACACCTATTCCAGCACCGTAGGATGGAAACCCCATATTGAATGGGAGAAAAAACCGGTTGATATACTATGTAAAATCGACCGCCCTGGAACCTATGTCGCCGTTGTACAGGGGATCAGTACTTCGGGCCAACCGCTTTTTGGCGAGTACACCTTTAAAGTACATTGATGGCGTTGACTGTCCCGGCAGACGCACCTCTTTAGGTCCCCAGGGAAATGAGGATAAGGCCGTTTTTGGACGTTCGGCCCAAGGCACATAAGTCCCTACGCGTTAAAAAGAGTTGGTTTTCAGAAAGACCGCTGTTGGCAACAATCCAAATTTGTGCGGGGCAAAACACGAAATTCCTCGGTTAATCCATATTTGAAGAAAACCTAAGATGAAAACAACCCATGTCCATATCATGTTATTATTTACCATCAACTCCATTTGCCAGGACCATACCCTAACGAACCCTATGGAAACCGATGTGCTGTATACTATGCCCGAAGAGCGGGAGCCGCATGAAGGGACTTGGCTGCAATGGCCACACCACCATCAATATGGGAAGACCTATCGCAATAGTTTGGACTCCACCTGGGTGGCCATGACCAAAGCTTTGGTCACCAGCGAAAGTGTACACATTATCGCCTACAACAAAACCGAAAAAAACCGAATAACCAACTTACTCAAGGATGCAAAAATTCCTTTGGACCATATCGATTTTTATCTACTCCCCACGGACGATGTTTGGGTACGGGACAATGGGCCCATATACGCCAAGGATCGCAATGGGAATCTTGTAATTCAAGACTGGGGCTTTAATGGTTGGGGCAAAAAGATTGACCAAACGTCCGGATTCCCTATCGAATATCGGAATTGCGATGTTATCCCAAACAAAATTGGTCAACGTCAAGAAATACCGGTCATTGATTTAAACGAGACCCTAATCAACGAAGGCGGAAGTGTGGTCCTAGATGGCAATGGCACGTTAATGGCCTGTAAAAGCTCCGTTTTAAATCCCAACCGCAATCCCGGGCTGACCCAAACCGAAGCCGAAAACCTATTCAAGAAATATCTAGGGGCTACCCATTTTATTTGGTTGGACGGCCAGGCCGGTTTGGAAATTACCGACCAGCATATTGATGGTTTTGCCGTTTTTGGGAATTCCAATACCATTGTAACCATGACTGAAAATGACCTTTTGGCGTTTGATGTACTTCAAAAAGATATTAACACCCTTCACTCCGCAAAAAACAAAGATGGGGAACCCTATACCATGCAATATGTACCCTTGACCCAGTATACGGTTAAAAAAACGGATGGTACGGATTTGGGGTATAAAGGTTCTTATGTGAACTATTATATCGCCAATACCAAAGTGTTAGTCCCCAATTATAACGACCCCAATGACGCCATTGCCAATGCCCTGATCCAAAGCTTGTATCCGAACCGAACCGTAGTGGGGATAGACGTAAGAAACCTCTATGAAAATGGTGGAATGGTACACTGTGTCACCCAACAGCAACCGCGGTAAACCCAATCCCAAAAAATGGACGAAAAAAGGCAAAAGGGCAAATCGAATTACATTCTGCTGTTGCCGTAGTCTTCCACAATAAGGCTCATAGTCTCTTCAAAGGCTGGCCGCGGGTTTTTGCATTCAGAAACGCTACACCTTATCCCTTACCCAACACCTTGGTTTGCCAGGGGGCCAGTCGAAACAAGCTTTTTGAGGTATCGGGCAAATTGGTTTTTAGCAGGATAAAACCGGATTCGTTGCGGGTTGTAGTAAATTCCTGGGGAAAGTCGCTCATATTATGAAGTATCAAAAATTCTGAGGTGGCATCCCATCTACGGTATACAAAAAGATGGGGATGGTCTTCCATTAGGCATTCGTACGCGCCATACACCAAAACCGGATTTTCCTTCCTAAAACGGATAAGGCCCCTATAATAATTCAATACGGAGTCTGCTTGGCTTTCCTGTGCCTCAACGTTTACGGTAACGTAGTTAGGGTTGGTACCCAACCAAGGTTTCCCGTCGGTAAACCCACCATTCTTTTGGGCGTTCCACTGCATGGGGGTTCGGGCATTGTCCCTGCTTTGTGCATGGACCACTTTTAAAAATTCGTCCATGTCCTGGCCATTCGCCTTAGCGGTTTTCCAAGCATTTAGAGTTTCTACGTCATTATACCGATCAATACTGGGATAGGCTATATTGGTCATCCCAATTTCATCCCCTTGATAGATATAGACGGTACCCCGCAGGGTCATTAGCAAGGTAGCCAACAATTTTGCAGAAGCCTCACGATATTCGGTATCATTTCCAAAACGGGAAACCATTCGGGAGAAATCGTGGTTGCCCAAAAAAATACTGCCCCAACCGCCATTTTTTAGGGCTTCGTCCCAATCGGAAAACACCTTTTTAAAGGTGGGAAGTCCGTAGGGCTGGGGGTCGTATTTGCCGCCCTCGCCACAATCAATATACAAATGGTCAAAGTGAAAGACCATATCCAGCTCTTGCCGTTTCTCGTCCACGTACAAGGGGCCGTTCTTTAAATCGATTCCCGGACCCTCCCCAACGGTCATGATGTCGTATTTGGAAAGGACCTCTTGGTTCATTTCGTGCAAATACGCATGTATCTTGGGGCCATTGGCATAAATATTCAATATGGTATCCTGAAATCTGCAATACGGGCTATCCCCACCGGAATGCGGATTGGAAATCAGGGAAATCACCTCCATGCGAAAACCATCGACCCCCTTCCTAAACCAATATTCGATTACCTCAAAAATTTCCATACGTACTTTGGGGTTCTCCCAATTTAGGTCGGGCTGTTTTTTGGTAAAGTAATGCAGGTAGTATTGATCGGTCCGGTCATCGTATTCCCAGGCACTACCACTAAAAAAGGATTGCCAATTATTGGGCGGCCCACCGTTTTTTCCATCTTTCCAGATATAGTAGTCCCGGTATGGATTATCTTTCGCTTTTTTGGCTTCGGCAAACCAAAAATGTTCATCCGAAGTATGGTTCGCCACCAAATCCATGACCAATTTCAATCCTTTTTCACGCATCCGTTCCAAAAGGAGGTCAAACGCCTCTTGCCCCCCGAAATCCTCGGAAATGGTTCGATAATCACTAATGTCATACCCATTGTCGTCGTTTGGGGATTTGTATACCGGACAGAGCCAAATGACATCGATGCCCAAAGATTTGATATAGTCCAGTTTTTGGATAATGCCATAAATATCACCGATCCCGTTTCCGGTTGTGTCCTTGAATGAGCGCGGATATATTTGATATACCACACTTTCTTTCCACCACGTTTTGGATATTGAAACCATCTTGAGCTATCAAGTAAATTAAGTGAAAACAAAATACGTGCTTACCACCAACAAGGTGATAAAAACACCTATTCCTATGGCATATTTCCATGGGGTAATATCGATGGCATCGGTCGTTGATTCAACGGTGATTTCTCGTTTGGGCCTTAGCCACCCAAATAGCAACATCACCAAAATATTAAAGACGAACAGCATCCCCATAACATGCAAATAATGGGGGTAGGCCTCCGCCCTAAGGACGCTCAATTGAGCCATATCCGTAATTCCCTGTGCCTCCGCCGTAGCAACTGCAGCTTCCCTAAAATGGGGCTCCAAAACGAGCAAACTGATCAGGTATAGTATCACCCCACCGATCATGACCACCTTGGCGCCCAAGGCCGGTACTTTTTTAGTTAAAATGCCCGTTAATACCACGGCCAGAATGGGAACACTTAAACTGCCCAGGGATTGTTGTATGTAGCTGAACAGACCATCGGGAGCATTGGCGATAAAGGGCGCAATAACCATGGAAACCAGGCCCAAGCCCAAGCCAAATCGCTTTCCGGCCTTTACCGTTTCCATATCCGAGGCCCCGGGTTTAAAGAAGAATTTATACAGATCCACCCCAAACAGGGTAACACTACTATTTAAAAGACTGTTGAAGGAACTGAGCACGGCCCCAAAAAGGACGGCGGCAAAAAAGCCGGTAAGTGCAGAGGGCAATACCTTGGCCACCAATGCGGGATATGCCTGGTCAGGATTCTCCAACTGTCCTTCAAAAACATGCCAAGAAATAATTCCGGGCACTACCACAATAATGGGAATAACAAACTTCACAAAGGCGGCCAAGAGCATCCCCTTTTGCCCTTCTTTAAGGCTTTTTGCCCCAAAAACCCGTTGTAGAATGGATTGGTTGGTACCCCAATAATAGATTTGTACGATCATCATGCCGGTGAATACCGTCCCAAAGGGAATGGAGGAATCCACGGCCCCCTTCATGACAAATTTTTCCGGATTGGTATCCCAAAGGGTTTGTATACCATCCCCCAAATTACCATCCCCAATGAGCAAAAGCCCAAAAATGGGAATAAGGATCCCTCCGGCCAGGAGCCCAATAGCATTGATAAGATCCGAAACCGCCACCGCTTTCAATCCCCCAAAAATAGCATAGACCATCCCAATAAGCCCAATGGCCCAAACGCATATCCATATTACTGTCCAGGGATCCATATGCAGCACCTCGGGCAAGTTGAACATGGTACTAAAGGCCAAAGAGCCCGAATATAGGATGGTAGGTAACAATACGATACCATAGGCAAAAAGAAAAAGCACCGAAAGTAAGGCCTTGGTCTGTTGGTCAAACCGGTTTTCAATAAACTGCGGAATAGTGGTGATACCTTTTTGCATATACTTGGGCAAAAGAAATATAGCCGTAAAGATCATGGCGATCGCGGCCAAGGTTTCCCAGGCCATGACCATTAGCCCTTCAGTAAAGGCCTGGCCATTTAACCCTACAATTTGCTCCGCGGAAAGGTTGGTGAGCAACAAGGACCCCGCAATGGTAATGGCACCTAATGACCTGCCGCCCAGGTAATAGCCATCGGCCGATTTTTCATCCGTTTTTCGGGTGGCATACCAAGAAACAATAGCCACAAATAACGTAAAACCTAAAAAAGAAGCAACTGCAAGAAATCCCATAAGTATTATGTTGGTTAGTCTTATATCCCTAAAATATGGAAATTTATGGATTTAATGCTTGAGCGGCATCACTACGCTGTTGGGAACGGGTAGATGCCCTAGCCCGCTCGAAAATTTTAATTGCGTTGAAAAGCCCTATTTGCACAGGGAGTATTGTGCACGGACTTTACTAAAAAGGCATGTTTAAAAATAAAACCAAGTCTTACACGTTTATAATTATTTATTATACTTTGTAAGTATATACTTCGCTTGATTCCCCCATTGCTTTTAACAGAATTCAGCGTATTGATGCCATATCTGTGGTGCAAAACATGAAACCCATTATGGGCAAATTAAAAAACATCCTAGAAAAACAAAACCAAATTTGGGTGGTACTTCTTGGAATTGCACTTATTATCACGGGGCTTTATCTCTTCTTTGACATCCAGGGCATGGAAGCTGCAGGAAGGGAAGTTCGCTTTGGCCGAAGATTTCAATTCGTGTACGATTCTTTAGGCAAATTTGGGGTACTGGCCGTCTTTGAAATTCTAGGTTTGATTGCATTGATCTCAGGAATACAACAATTAAAAGGAAAACTATAAACCTATAAACATAAACACATGAACCAAAACACCTACTATATTATTGGAGGCATTGCCATCGTTTTTGCCATCTACATTGTATTTTTGGCGGTCTATTCCAAAAATCGAAAGAAAAAACAATTACGGCAATTCAATAATCTCAAGCCTTTACGCAAGGAGCAGAAACACGCCTTGGTTTTTGGCGCTATTTTAGCCTACCACAGAGGCGAGGAACTTACGGAGTTAAAACCCAAAAACGGTATAGATCAGTACATTTATGGACTTAAAAACTCCTGGGAAATATCCAATAAGGAGGAGGCTATTGGCGTCTTGGAATCCTTGATTGCTTTACGGCGAAGTTCCGAGTTTGATGCCTATCTTGTTGAACCATCCCCTGATTTGGTCAAAATTCAAAAGAAAATTGCAAAAGGCCTAAAACTGGATCTGGAAGCGATACAACAGACAAAGTCCACTTTTGCTTGGGA
>JBCCZF010000015.1:0-14531 GCA_039188035.1 Bacteroidota bacterium
CAAGGGTGGGCCGATGTAAATTGCTATGGCTCCAAGGATCTTTTTACCCCCAATATGGATCGGTTGGCCCGGGAAGGGGTAAAATTCACCCAATTCTATGCGGCCGCCCCTGTATGTTCCCCATCAAGGGCTTCCATGCTCACGGGAATGAATCCGCATGCCGCCGGTCTGCCGGGCAATGCCTCCTCCAAGCAAGGTGAAAAAGGGATGCCCTCTGACCGACTTACCCTGGCCGAACTCCTAAAAAAAGGAGGGTACACCACAGGGCATGTGGGCAAATGGCATCTGGGTTACACCCCGGAGACCATGCCCAACGGACAGGGATTCGACTATTCCTTTGGCCATATGGGCGGGTGCATCGATAATTATTCCCATTTTTTCTATTGGCATGGCCCCAATCGTCACGACCTTTGGGAAAATGGCACCGAGATTTGGGCGGATGGGCAATATTTCCCCGACCTTATGGCCGAAAAGGCCGGGGCTTTTCTCCAAAAAAATCAGAACAACCCATTTTTCCTTTATTACGCCATAAACCTGCCCCACTATCCCCTGCAACCGGATGAAAAATGGCGACAGTACTACAAAGACCTTCCAGCCCCCCGAAAGGACTATGCCGCCTTTATCTCTACTATTGATGACCGGATCGGAATCCTTTTGAAACAGTTGGACGATCTTGGCTTGCGGGAGAACACCCTAATTATCTTTCAATCGGATCACGGGTACTCCACCGAGGAACGCACCTTTGGCGGTGGGGGCAGTGCAGGCCCTTTTCGCGGGGCCAAATTCAGTCTTTTTGAGGGCGGTATCCGCGTACCGGCCATCCTTAGCTGGAAAGGCCGTCTCCCCGAAAATGAAAGTCGTGACCAAATGGCCCTGAACATCGATTGGCTCCCTACCGTGGCCGAATTATGCCACTTGGATATTCCCGCAAACGTAGAGGGCAAAAGTTTGGTTCCCCTGCTTAAAAACGAGTCGCAACCGTCCCTGCACGAAACATTTGTCTGGCAAAACGGCGGTTCCTGGGCCGTACGCAAAAACGATTGGAAACTCCTAGGAAACCCTAAGGACACCTCCCATAAAGGCACTCTTGACCCTCAAAAAGACCGTTTTTTCTTGGTACAGTTAACTCGCGACTCCACGGAAATGACCAATATGGCGTCAAAATACCCCAACAAGGTGCAGGAACTATTGCAGGTATATAGGGCCTGGCCGTTTGCCAAGGACGTGGAGTAGGGTGCCAGGTACGGTACCAATCGTATATCATCTTGCTTATTATGCGAAGCAAATGAATAATGAGTATTTTCCTGGCTTTTGGCTTTTCTTTCTATTCCTATTGCCATCTCAGATTTGGCGCTCCTTTAATCTCGCATTCCTGAAACCTTACTGCACAATGCATCGTCTTATGTTGTACATGTAGACCGTTTCATTTTCAAATAGCACAAAATAGTACCGATGAAAAGACTTTTCATTCCCTTGTTTTTACTTCTGATACCAAGCCTGATGAGTACCAGTAGAACAACCTTGTTTGGAATTATCCGACATGATGTCCCTCTTTCCCAATACAGGGAAATGGGTGCCCGACCTGATTTTAAATGCGTGGGACGCTATTCCATTTCGGAAACTGCTAAAGCGTATGCCGCCGGAGTACTCATTGCCCCGCGTTGGGTGTTGACCGCGGCCCACTTTGTCCAGGATTCCTCGGTTTGGAAATTCGGGGAGCACTTTTATGCCACCAAAAAGATTGTGAAGCACCCCCAACGCCGCCCAAATGCGGAGGAAACCCAGTGGAACGGTTGGGATATGGCCCTGGTTGAACTGAAAAAGCCCGTTTTGGATATTATTCCCGCCGTACGTTATCGCGGTAATACGGAATTGGGAAAGACCATCACCAAACTGGGGTATGGTTTTCTTGGTGATGGCCAAAGGGGATTGTCCTCACCCCGATCACAGGAGAAACTTGGCGGACAGAACGTTGTGGATGCCATAGGAGGCACCTTTGAAGGCAGACGTTTTAGCACCAATGTTATGATTTGTGACTTTGATGACCCAAAAAACCCGGGCACCAACCAATGGGGTTCCCCAATACCCTTGGAACTGGAAATAGGCGGATCCAAAGGGGATAGTGGCGGCGGCGTATTTATGGAGGAAAACGGTAAAACCGTTCTTGTTGGAATTGTTTCGGGAGCTTTGAACCGTAGAATCAAATATGGATCTGTGATGGCCTTGGCCCGTGTTTCAACGGCTAGTGTATGGATTGATTCCGTAATTGGACCATAACCCCATTCCCAAGGCCTAGCTGAGCAATGGGATATTCCGTTTTCGATAGATTCAAAACGCCACCGTCCTGTTTACTACTCATACACCTCAACAATCATTTCTACCTCTATGGCGATATTGCCGGGTAGGGCTCCCATGCCCACGGCCGCCCGGGCGTGTTTTCCCTTTTCCCCAAACACCTGCACCATTAGGTCGGAATAACCATTGACCACTTTAGGTTGATCCGTAAAATCCGGACTACTGTTGACCATGCCCAAGACCTTGACAATCCGCTTTACCGTATTGAGATTGCCCAATTCCGCCTTAAGTACCGAAAGTTGATTGATTCCCGTAATCCGAGCCGCCTCATATCCCTGCTCAATGGTCAAGTCCGTCCCGAGCTTCCCGGTAATGTTCTGTCCATCCAGCTTTAAGGGGCCCTTTCCGGCCAGGAAAACAAGATTTCCCGTGCGTACGGCATTCACATAGTTGGCTACCGGTGCGGAGGGCGAACTCAGGGAAATGCCCAGTTCCTTGAGCCTTGCTTCCGGATTATAACCTTCAGGGATAGGGGATACCTCCTGGGTTTGGATTTCACCTTCACTTTCCTTTCCCCTATTTTGATTGCAGGAGCTTATTCCAAAAACCAAAAACAGGATTATGTAGATTTTCATGTGCATTCTTCGCCTTTATGGTTGAAACTGTCTTGCGTTATGCATTCTGCAAAACCTCCTTAAGCCTCGCGGCAACAATATGCTCCTGGCCTGGTTGCATCATCCAAGTGGTGATGCCTACGTCCGTTTTTCCGCCTACGGTTTCTATAGAGGGATGCCCATTACGTAATCGATGGCGCACTTCCTCGGGCGAAATCCCTACAACATCCTCATCCCATTTCACCCGTAAACTGGGGACATGGTTGGCATGTGGGGGCACATGAATCTCCGTTTCCACCCCTTTCACGGATTTGGCACTGTCACTGATCAATTGGATCTGGTCTTCCCAGAGCTTCCATTCCTTTTCATGGTCCTTGGCCAAATAGCGTTCCAGGGCGACCAGCATCCCCAGTACCTCCTCCTTGTTTACCTTCATCCCCCGGCCAATGGTAGTGCCCCGGGGCGGGGTATGCAAACGGGCGGCCTCTATATACTTTCGCCTGCCCAATAGCAATCCGGAACTCTGCGGGCCGCGAAGTCCTTTACCTCCCGAAAAGGCAACAAGGTCAAAACCCATTTTGGTAAACCTAAAAAGGTTCTCCACAGGGGGCACATCGGCCGCACAGTCAATAAAGGTGGGAATATTGTGTTTTTTGCCCAAGGCCACGAACTCTTCCCATGAGATCTCCCCTTTATGGGCGTGGGCATTTAAAAACCAGAGCATTGCCGTATTTTTGTTGATGGCCTTTTCCAGATCCCGGGCGGTTTTAACCCATATCAGCTTCGCGCCGGTATTGGTCAAGGCCTGTGTATACCCAATATAATGTGATTCCTGAACGATTACCTCATTTTTTAATCCTTCGGTATTGGGCAATTGTTTTACCTTCTCGGTATCAGTTCCGCACATGACCCCGGCCATACCAATGGTCATGGCCCCAAAACAACCGGAAGATACCGTAGCATATTCACATTCCAGGAGTTGGGCTATGCGCTCCCCTACCTTATCCTGGAGCTCGTCCAAATTCACATATTCCGTTGCCCCATAATTAATGGCGTCCGTGACCTCCTTGGGCATCAACGATCCCGTCATGGAGGTATAGGTTCCTGCCGCATTTATAAAGGTGCGCAAGCCCAATTCCTTAAATATGTTCCGGGCCGCCGCAGGGACCATTGTTTTTTCCGAGGTTTGCGCCCGTAGCAGTTCCGGGCCCAAAAGACCGCCTACCAAGGGAAGTGCGGAAAGTGCTTTTAATACTTTTCTTCGACTATTCATCCTATTTCCATTTTTTAATCCAACGCCGCGATGCAATCCATTTCCACCAAGGATTTTCCGGGCACCCCCCCATAGGTGGCCACTGTTGTACGTACCGGAGGGTTTTCCCCGAAGCTCCCGCGGTATACCTCGTTCATGGCCTTGTAATCGTTGAGGTCCGCAAGATAGACGTTTACCTTTAGCACCTTTTCCATGGACGAACCGTTCCGTTCCAATTCCTTTTTTAATTCGTTTAGAACGATTTTGGTATGCGCCTTAATTTCAAAGGGCTCGGTATGCGCACCTTTTCCAGCCACATACAGGGTATTGCCATGTTTTACGGCACCGGAGAACAAGGGCACTTTTTGATCGGTAACGATATCTCCTACCACCTTTTTCCTGTTGGGTTTTGGTGTTTTTCCCAACACTTGGGCAGAGCCTATTCCTAACATTGCGGCCAGGCCCATTCCCAATTTTTTGAAGGAAGCCCTTCTCGTTGTTTTGTTTGTATTCATTTTTATCTGTTTTGGTTATAAACTCGTTTACACATGTAGCTGATTTATCCGCAACGGTGGAAAAAGCAACCTCCCCTGCGATGTAAGTCCGAATCGCAACTCCTTTAAGGAATCTTGGTTTCCATTTGTTCCCCAGGATCCTCTTCCCCCGGGATTCCCTTATCCCTCCAATACGTGGCCAAGGAGGAGCCGGATATGTTCATCCATGGGCCAAATACCGCAGGAGCCAGTCCAACAGTGGCCACCTTGCCCATCTCCAAAGCAATTCCGGACGCCAAGCCCCCATTTTGCATGCCTACCTCCAGGGCAATGGTACGACAGTCCCGCTCGGGCATTTTGAACAACCTACAGCCCCAATACCCCAGAAAATAACCCGCAGCATTATGGATGATCGCCGCCACGATCAACATTAGGCCTATAGTCAAAAGGTTATCTCTTCCCGCTGCCGTTATTATCATGATAATCAAAGCAATCCCAGCCATGGAAACGATGGGCATAGCCTTGTCCAACCACTTGGCCTTCCCATGGAAAAAATGATTAAAAATCAATCCGGCAACAATAGGAAGGATAACGATCTTTAAAATACTCAACATCATGCCCCAAAAATCGATAGGGACAAATTGGCCCGCAAAGTTCTTCATAAGCAACGGGGTCATCAAGGGGGCCAGAAGGGTAGATACCGCCGTGAGCGTTACGGAAAGTGCTACGTTGGCCTTGGCCAGATAGGACATTACGTTGGAGGCCAAACCGCTAGGCGAGGAACCGATAAGTACCACTCCTGCAGCGATCTCCGGCGGAAATGCAAACAGGGTGGCCAATCCCAATCCCAGTAGCGGCATTATGGTAAACTGACAAAACACCCCGACCAACACGCCCTTCGGCATTTTTACCACCCCCCAAAAATCCTTAATGCTCATAGCCGTACCCATTCCGAACATAATAAGCTGTAGAAGGGGCACTATTAGGGATTTCATCTGAAAATCGCCTATTTGACGAAGGTAGGCCGGATAAAATAGGGCATAGGACACAGCGGCAAAAATCAATATGGTAAAGGAAAATCCCTTAAAAAAGGAATGTCCCCGCGCGGCTAGGGCCAAAAAGACCAAAAAAAGAATCAATGATGGTCCTGTCTGGGCCCCTTTGCCCATAATCCACAAAACCAGGGTAACAAGAAAACTAAGCAGGGAAATTCCCAACAACAGCGTATATAGGTTCTTTTTGTTCATTATTTTTCCACATTATAGGGTTCGCTGGCCAAACCGTTTAAATCGTACATAACAATACCGTCCTTAATGGTGAGTTCGCACTCCAATTTTTGATCGCCCATCATTTTCTTTTTCTGCACATCGATAAAACCGAAGTCCCCTTTGAGCAGGTTTAAAACGGCCACATCGGCCACGGCCCCTTCTGAAAGATGGCCCAGGTCCTCCCTTTGGATGATTTGTGCCGGCCGCCATGTGGAAGCGGCAATAACCTCTTTAAGAGGCATGGCCATATTCAGAAACTTGGACATTACATTAATCTGGCTCTTCATACCCCCATTCATACTACCGGTATGCAAATCGGTACTAATGGAATTAGGCTGTAGCCCTTGCTCCATGGCAGGAACGGCCTGCTCGAACACAAAACTACCTCCTCCATGGCCCACATCAAAGACAATCCCACGTTCTTGGGCCTTAAAAACAAAATCCCTGACCTTTCCGTTTTCATTCACAATTGGGGTTCTGCCCCTGACATTTGCATAGGCATGTGTGAAAATATCCCCGGGCCTCAACTTATCCAGGAACAGGGTCTTTATGGATAGTTCCGGTTCACTACCTCCAAAATCGATCATGACGGGAATACCTGCTTGTTTCCCTGCCTCTACGGCCCGTTCCGTGGGTGTCCAATCAAATCCGCTATAGTGCGCCAACTTCACCCCCACCACAATCTCTGGGTATTGTTTGGCAATCATCGTGGTCAATTTGGGATCCATATCCGCAAGATCTTGCTCAATGGCCCCTCCCTTCATTCCCAGACCCACGATATTCAAAAAGGCCAGTACCCTGGTCTTTGAACGGTCGATTACCTGCTCCTTGAACTTCCTAAAATCCTTCCAACCGGAACTGCCGGCGTCCGCCACTGTGGTTACCCCACTACGGAACGTAAATCCATCTGGTGGCAAGGCTTGGAAACTATTGTTCAAGTACCCAAAAGGGACGGTACCGTGAAAGTTATGGGTATGGATGTCCAACAGGCCCGGCACTACATAAAATCCTCCGGCATTTACTACAACCTCGGCCAAGCCTTTGGATATATTGGGGCCTACTTTTGCAATCTTTCCCTCCTTTATGGCTACGTCCATTACTTTGTCGATATCATTTTTGACATCAATAACATGGCCTCCTTTTATAAGCAAGTCATATTCCTGCGCCCAGACCGGGCCAAAACCGATCAGACAAACGCCCCATACTAGGAGGCCCTTTTGCAAAAATTCCTTCATCTTTATCCCATATTACTATTTAAGCGAACAACTAAAATCGCCTTGCTCTGTTACCTAAACCTGTTACTCTTCCATAGCCTTCATGGGCACGTGGATTTCCCCGGATCCTACAATTCCTTCGCGAACCGTATGTACCTCATCCTCCGATATGGCGCTGGCCTTATTCCCAAAACTGGATCGGATATAGGTCAAAACCTGGGCCACCTCCGAATCGCTTAGAAAACTGTGTTGGGGCATTACGCCGTTATAGGTATTTCCCTTTACGGTAATACTGCCTTCAAGGCCCCTTAGCGTCAATTGTATTAGCCGCTCTGTATTGCCCGTGACCCATTCCGTATCCGCAATTGGAGGAAACCTTCCGGAAGCCCCCCTTCCACTGTTTTGATGACAGGTTGCACAATAGAGATAATACAGCCGCTCCCCACCCAGGAGATCGCGCTTCATTAAATTGTCCGCATCGGGATCTGGCGTACGAAAATGGGATAGGTTTTCCCGCTCTTCCATGGACGCTAGTTGTTCTTCCCCAAAATCCTCTTTATCCCCCTCATAGTCCACTTTCCATATCTTTCCCTTTACGGAGTCCGAGATATACATTTCCCCATCCGGGCCAATGGCCAATCCCATAGGTCTATGCAGGGCATCATCCACACTTACAATGGGATCTACCTGGGCAAAACCATCCGCAAAAATCTCTACGTCACCGCTTGGTCTTCCATCCCTAAAAGGTACAAAACCTACAAAATATCCGGATTGTGGATAAGGCGAGCGGTTGGTTGAACCGTGAAAAGCGATAAAGGCCCCATTTTTATAGCGTTCCGGAAAGGAATCCCCTTGATAAAATACCAAATCGTTGGGTGCCCAATGTCCCGGAAAACCAATCACCGGATCCTTGTATTCGGCACATCTGCCAACAATCTTCCCATCGCCCCCATATTCCGGAGCCAAAACCTTTTTGTCCTGTATTTGGTCAAAATAGCAATACGGCCATCCAAAATGTGATCCCTCTGTCACCCTAAGGAACTCCTCGGAAGGGAGCATGGCGCTCTGCCATGGCGAAAACACCTTGGGCCATAGGCGTAACAGATCGTCCCGGCCATGCATGACCACATATAGCTCGCCATCCACCGGGTTCCAGTTCATGGCCACCACACTCCGAATCCCCGAGGCATAATGGTAGCCATCCTTTTGGGTCTGGTTGAGCTTGTTGGCGTCAAAACGCCAAATTCCTGCATGATGCTCCAAATGGGGGCAAGGATCTAATCCAGGCGCTCCTGGGGTCCGTTTTGGGCTTTGGCAGGCATTGGAGGGCGCCCCAAAGGGCACATACATATGTCCTTGGTCATCAAAGGCAATGGGTTTTCCGATATGCTCGTGCCTACCGTGCTCATGATCATCCCGCATCACGATTTCGGCAGGGCCCTCGGGAACCATGGTTCCAGGTACCAACTTGCGCCGATATACCACCAAATCCGAACTATAGTACAAATACCCGTGATAAACGCGCATTGCGGTGGCGTAGCTCCATCGCTGCCGTTTAAAACTTTCCCCGAACTTTTCCATTTCATCGGCATAGGAGTCCCCGTCGGTATCCCTTAAGGCGACAACGGAAGCATTCTCCTTGGCATTGCGTATCTTGGCATATACAATATGATCTTCGGAAACAGCCAAATGCCGAACAGTCCCAACTACACTGTCTATCACCACATAGGAGGAAAACCCTTCAGGAAGAAAAAGTCCCCCGGCCTTGCCCTCCGGGCGACAGCCCGAAAAAACTGAGCCAAGGCAAAGGCAGTACAGCCCTATCCTAACATGGGAAAAAAGTATTTTCATTGATTATCCAGGGAGGGGGAACTGGTTTATTGGTATAAGTTAGGTTTTTTTAATCGGAAAATCAATATCTTACTAAAAATGTGTTCGAGCACACGCGTTATGTACATTGCCTTAGGTTACCGGAAATGAAGTTAATAAAGAAAGGAGAATATCACTCGAACACCAAGGTTCCGAAGTATTCAGGGCGATGGTAATCCGGACTGGGCGTCCCTACTGGATTCCAAGTCACGTAGTGACGCAGGGCGGTGTCGTCCCCGCATTTGTAGAAATTGGCTTTTGAGGTACGTCCTTTTAGGAGGATATCCGGATGTGCGGTCAACACCGATGCCGGAAGCACCATAACCATTTCCCATTGGTGGCCGCCGTCTTTTTCGGCAAAGGGTTCTTCACCCAGGGAGGAAGCTATGCGTATTTGGGACCGTACCCATTCCGAATCCACAAACTCACGTTCATGCCTGCCCGGGCCATAGGCCAGATGCGGGGTGCCGATGCAATTGAATTCAAAATTATAGTACTCGCCCGTACCCAAGGGGTCAAAGAAGAACTCCACACAACTGTCCCGGGAAACAGCGCTGTGAATCTCCGTGTGCTGCGCCAAAATGTTTTGCTCCCTTACATAGAATTTCAGCCAAACAGCATTGTTGCTGTGCGCTATCCGAAATTGAACCGTTGGTTTATACGGAAAATCCGCCCACGGGGTCTGGTCCAAGGTGTAAAGCTCTCCATGGGTCTCCAAGAGGGCTGAGACCTCTGTTAAACGCACCTCCTTTTTGGAGTCGATTTCCTTTATCCGAAGTGATTTTTGTTTCTGGGCCATAGCAAAAAAAGAAGTAGAAAGGATGCAGTAAAACAGCACTCCAAATTTCTGGTTTTGTTTCATAGTACACAATGTAATCAAACGAGGAGTTTTGTGCTTAATGTACGATTTTTTGATTTGTCCCCTCCATTTTCTGTCGGTCATTTGAATTCCTAAGTCAATCATCCACCCAAACCATCCCATCATCTGATTAAACTTTGATTCTGAAAACGAGTTCATATCTTTGTTTTAAATTTGGTATAGGAATCCCTTTATGAAAAGGCTATTGGTGTATTGTGCGATGTTTTTTTTACTGGTTTCCTGTACGAGCGATTCCAACGATACGCCTATTATCCCGACCGATGATTCCATGGATCCCCCGCCCTTAGTAGATGACGCCAGGGACACCGAGCTAGAGGATTTGCCAAAAGACATAGGCGGTTCCCACAGCGCAAACCGCTTAGGGGACTCAGATGCCAATTTTGGGTATTATTTATATACTCCAGGGAATTACGTTTCCACAGAAGGGCATTATCCATTATTGGTCTTTTTACATGGTGGTGGGGAAGTGGGAAATAGCCAGGTCTCAGAAAGTGATTTGCTAAAAGTTTTACAACACGGCCCCCCCAGGCTCATCAACCAAGGGGAATGGAATCCTGCTCATCCCATGTTGGTAGCCTCCCCTCAGTTATCCGTTAACAATTGGAGGGCAGTGGAAATTCATGAGTTTATCACCTTCCTAATCCAAAACTACAGGGTAAACCCCAGGCGAATATATCTCACTGGACTTAGTCGTGGAGGTTATGGCACCTTCAACTATGTAGGCGATATTGGAAAGGAAAGTTACGTGGCAGCGGCCATCCCAATTTGTGGTGGAGGTACCCTAAGCAAGGCCGATCAGTTCAAAAACACCCCGATCTGGGCGTTCCATGGTAGCAATGATAATATAGTACCCTTATCCAATTCTATTAACATGATAAATTCCATAAATAACCAATCCCCTGAGGTTAGGGCCAAACTCACTATTTATCCCGGGGTTGGACACGATTCCTGGACCATAACTTATAACGGGGAGGGTATGGGCTCCGAGAGTACTAGTTATGATTCTTTTGACACTTCTATTTACGATTGGTTCCTTTCCTTTAAGAAGAACTAAACCCTTTACCGATATCCTTGTATTACCTTATCGCTTCCCTTAATGAATCGCAACGCCTTCGCTGTTGTTGCAGTAGATCGGCATACTCGGGATTCCCAACCAGATTGTTTTCTTCCAAAGAATCCCGGGATAAATGAAAAAGTTCCTCATAATCGTGATCCGGATAGCGTATGTATTTCCATTGAGATCCAATTACCGCCTCCGTGACCGGTATACGGGGACTTCCAAAAAAAGAGTGCTCATAAAAAAAGAAGGTTCGCGTGGAGGTATCCCGAGCTACCCTGTTCATTAAATCCATCCCTTGCATGGATCCGGGCGCTTCTATTCCGGCCAATCCTAAAATAGTAGGGGCCACGTCCACATTCAAGGCTATTTTGTTTATTCGACCCTTGGGACTGTCTCTCCGTGGATCGTGAATAATCAAAGGAACACGAATGGATTCCTCATAAGGATACCATTTCCCGGCCAAACCGTGCTCCCCTAGAAACATTCCGTTGTCCCCCATAAATACAATTACCGTATTTTTGGCAAGTCCCTTTTCCCGGAGTTGTTGCCCAAGCCGTCCCAAGACATGGTCTACCCCCGTAATCAATCGATAGTAGTTCTTCACGCTTTGCTGATACTTCTCCGGGGTATTAAAACGTAGTTTCCAACGCTCCCGGCCAATATTGGCGTCCGTTCTGAAAAAATCCGGGAAGGATTCCCAATATTTCGGGGCTGCTGTTTTAGGCTCAGGGATAGTAGTATCTTCGTAGTAGGTATTGTATCTAGGGTTGGGGATAAACTGCCTGGGATCTCCATCCTGCACATGGGGTGCCTTAAAACTTACGGAAAGGCAAAATGGCCTGTCATCGGTTCCTTCGATAAAAGTTCGCATGTCCTTTGCCACTAAATCCGTATAGTGCAGATAGTTCCCATCAACATCCACGTTCTCATAATCCGGTTGACCTTTTTCCGTACAGGCCCAAAAGTCGTACTGTGTTTTGGGATGGGTGTCGGCGCTACCTACCCCGTACTTACCAATAAAACCAATACGGTAGCCTTGCTTTTTTAAAAGCATGGGATACGTATTGTCCAATGCCCGATCCTTGAGTCCGGTCTTAAAGTCTAGTATGCCATGTCGCGAAGCATATTGTCCTGTAAGCATACTGGCCCTACTTACAGCGCATATGGAGGTCGTGACATAGGCATTGGTGAAATGGACCCCTTCCTTTGCCAGGCTATCCAGATTGGGGGTATGGATCAGCGTATTGCCCATAGCACCCAACGCATCCCAACGTTGGTCGTCCGTAAGCAGAAAAATAATGTTGGGGACGGGTGATTTTTCCGCTACCCTTTCTTTTTCTTTATTTGGGGAACATCCAAGAACCCCTATAAAAAGGGACACCAAGAATACCCTAAATATCCTTTGCCAACTACCCTTACCCCCTTTGTCACCTAAAATGCAGCACATTACTTGTTTTTTCTAAGAATGCCCAAACTATCGTTCTGTAGACCAATAAGCCATAGTTCCTCCCCTTTGGCCGTCGTAAGCCCCAAGATTTCCCTGGCCTCGTCGTTCACTTTAAAACCACTTTTTACGGCATCAAGGGGCGTAAAGGTTCCATTGCCATTGCCTAGAAGGCATACCCCCAGTCCCGCATCGTAATGCCCCGTTAGCACTTCCGTTCCATAAAAATTACCAACCCCGAGGACATCGGGAAAAGCATCTTCGTTTACATCGCCTATTTCCATATCGAATAGGGGCGACCACTGGGCCAAATCAGGCAAATCGCGTAAACGAAACTTCCCATCACCCAAATTCTCCATATAAACCGAGGCCAGGGTATACGTTCGGAAAACCTCATCTTCGTCAAAATCCTTATCTCCCCATAGTTCTGAAAAGGCCATCTTGCCATAGGAACTATAACTGTTCGCCAATTTACGAATCACAGGGAGTTGCCCTATAAGGGTACCCCTGGGGTGCACAATGTGTTCCTTGCCTTGGACAAAATGGGTGAAAATGGGCTCAATAGTTCCATTACCATCGTAATCCTTGGCGTATAGGGAGAGGGGTTCCTCCGTACTAGCCTTAAACGGATTGTTAAGACCCCAATTACCCACAACAAAATCCGAGTCGCCATCCCCATCAAAATCCGCACTTCGTATTGTGTTCCACCAGCCATTGGAGGTCGCAAGACCATTCCGGGTCTTATCCAATACAAAATTTCCCTGCTTGTTGTAATACACTTGTATGGGCATCCATTCACCAACCAGTACAAGATCTACCCATCCATCCCCATTTACATCGGTACTTAGGGCATCCGTTACCATTCCCGGTGCGCGAAGTTCCGGCCCCACGGTTTCCGTGACTTCCGTAAAGGTGCCTTGATCGTTCCGAAGCAGGTAGGACTTAGGAGCCTTGGGATATCCCGATGGATCCAACCTCCCTCCTATAAAAAGATCCAAATCCCCGTCCTTATCGTAATCCAAGGAGGTTACAGCACCCGTAGGGGTTTTCATTTTGGGCAACTTTTCCATCGCGGCGGAGAATTTACCCTCGCCGTCATTTAAATATAAAACATCCTCGTAGCGTTCAGGAAAGGCGTAGTTCTCAGAACTTCCATAACCACTATACAGATCCAGATCGCCGTCCCCATCCGCATCGAAAAACAGACATGCCGAATTTTCCTTGGACAGGGATAGGGAATCGACCAAGGGTTCTTCCCGAAAAATGCCCTCTTGCCCTTGTACATATACCTTTCCAAGATGGTTGGCACTCCCACCAAGGAATACATCCATGCGTCCGTCCCCATTGACGTCCCCGGAGTCCATAACGGGCCCAGGCCTGCTGTAGGACCTAAAATGAAGTGGCCATTTCTTGAAATCATTAAAGGTATTTTCGGAATGCACGTAATCCAGACCTACACCGTTCTCCATAGTGGCAAAAAGAGATTGCCCGACCTGGTTTCTGTCCTCTCCAATAAAAAACCCCAAACTCTCTTGCCAAAGAGGTGTTAGGACCTGATTGACCCCGACATCCCGCAGGAGAAGTGTTCTATTATCCGGCCAAAGTATGCGTATGGAATCTACCCGTTGCGCTGTCTTTACACCAAAATGAAGCGCAGGTTCCATGGAGGAGAGGTATCCCCGTTGCGGATAAAACTCGGCATAGTTCAAGGTATCCTTAGTATACACCCATACCTTGGCCCCAAGATTGCGGGCATCGGCATCCATTGCTATCCGTAGATAGTTGGCCTCGCCAGCCCTTTTCGCATTGCTTAGGTTTTCAAATAAAAGTACTTCCGCGTCCAAATTGTTTCCCACCATATCCAGATCCCCGTCCAAATCCAAATCTGCATAGACGGCCCCGTTAGTATAGGATGGATGTGTTAACCCCATTGCGTCGGTCTGATTTGCAAAGTGGTTCCCTCCCATATTCGTGAAAAAGAAGTTGGACTTCTTTACGCCTTCCATTTTTTCCAATTGCTCCACCAAAATAGCCCTTCTTTTTTCCAAGGTGCCGAACTTGGTGGCATTGTTGTTAAAATCCACAAAGTCCATATCCGTAATGTCCTTTTTGTATCCATTGGTAATGTAGATGTCCCGGAG
>JBCCZF010000016.1:0-14497 GCA_039188035.1 Bacteroidota bacterium
CCAGTGGTTATGACCGGGCGGTAAACGGAACCTATGGTCTTGTCAACATCAATCAGCGGGAAGTCAATGCCGATTTCCTTTTGTCCTATACCAAGGCCTATGATAAATGGGATTTTAATGCTTCCTTTGGAGGTAACATCCGGGATACCAAAAACGCCAACTCTAC
The DNA here is from genome assembly GCA_039188035.1 of Bacteroidota bacterium. Taxonomy (GTDB): domain Bacteria; phylum Bacteroidota; class Bacteroidia; order Flavobacteriales; family Flavobacteriaceae; genus Ulvibacterium. Next base: position 167 of record JBCCZF010000016.1, read on the forward strand.
CATAGGGAACCAAAACAGAACGGGGCTGGAGATTCCCAACCTGTTCCGTATCTCCAATATTGCACCCGCAAACCTAAGGTATGAAAACACAGAATCGCACAGAAGGATCAATAGTTTGTATGGCGTATTGAACCTGGGCTTTGCCAATACCCTTTTTATTGATATCACCGCACGTCAGGATTGGTTTAGCACCTTGCCCGAAGGGGACAATGGTTCTTTTTACCCTTCCATATCCGCCAGTCTACTGGTAAACGAACTGGTTGACCTAGGGCCCAAGGTGTCCTTGTTAAAATTGCGTGCCGGGTATGCCGAGGTCGGAAACGATCCCCTTCCCTATGCAATCAACAATGTACTGGACGCCGATGGCGGTTTCTGGGGTTCGGCCCCCACGCTCACCGTACCGGGAACCTTGTTAAACCCGACCTATACGGCCGAACTTAGTAAATCCTGGGAGGCAGGTTTGGAACTTGCCTTGTTCCAGAACCGGTTACGTGCGGATGCTACCTACTACAGCGCCCGTAACACCAACCAGATTTTTGATGTGGATTTCCCCTCGTCCACTGGATTTTCTTCCCGACGGATCAATGCCGGGGAAACCAGTAGCGAAGGTTTTGAAGCCTCCCTTGGTTTAACAATCGTAGATACGGACAGTTGGAACTGGAATACCAGTTTTATCTTTAACACCAACGTCTCCAAGATTGTTGACCTGCCCGAAGGCACATCTTTCATCCGATTATGGAACGATGCCCGAGGGGGTGCCTACTCCTGGGAAGGGGATGAAATAGGGCAACTGGTAGATGCCCGTATGGTACGTATAGAAGACCCCAATTCCGAGTACTTTGGATGGCCCGTAATCGACCAAGGTGGGTTCGAGGATAGTGATCGCACGCTTCAAGATGCCGATGGAAATAGGGTTGCCGATGTTATCGGGAACTTTAATCCTGACTTTAACGTAGGGATGACCACCAGTGTATCCTATAAAAACTTTACGTTATCCATGAACTTCGACTGGCGCAAGGGCGGACAATTCGTATCCCAGACCTATCGCTATAACGAATCGGATATGCGTACCCAACGCTGGTTGGATAAGTTAGTAGATTTGAGCGACGTGGACGATGTCCCCGGTTTCTTGAGGGCCAATGCGGACCGGTACCTTTCCCCGGATGGTGATTTTTATGTACTGGTCGGAGGGCCAACCGCAGAATCAGGGGGTCTGGAGCATACCGAAGGCGGAATCACCTTAAACGATGGGGTCTTTATGCCCGGAGTAATTGTAGATGACGCGGGGAACATTATTGGTGAAAACCTGGGAGGCCCCGGAACCATTACTACGCGCTACCAGGACCACTATGGTTGGGATTTTACCCGGAATGCCACCTTTGATGCCGACTTCATCAAACTCCGGGAAATTTCCTTTACCTATGCCTTGCCCGATCATTTCCTAAAAAACATAGGGTTTACCAAGGCCTCGGTATCCCTCTTTAGCCGTAACATCATCCTTTGGACCGCGGCGGATATCGGCATTGACCCCGAAACCGCCTTCCAACCGTCTACAGGAGGTGTAGGTGATACCGGCGTTTTGTTTAAACAAGGTATCGAACGATATAATGCCAACCCATGGGCCATCCCCGTTGGCGTACAACTTAATTTTGGCTTCTAAGCGATCGTATAAATCATAAAATGAATATTGCAATGAAATATCTAAAACAAATTGTCTTGGGAGCCCTGGCCACAGTTCTGGTATTGGCCTCCTGCGAGGACATTACCGATATTAACATAAACCCCAATGGAGTAGAGCCCAATGAAGGCGACCCCAACTTTTTGGTGACCAGTGTTATGGTGAACTTATTGAATAGCAATACCAATTTTGGTTATTCAAGAGGTTTGGGCGCATGGATGCAACACACCCAAAAACAAGGCTGGGGCGACCATAAGTACGAGTGGGAAGGCGAAGGCTGGAACGACTTTTTTGATAACTTAAGAACCCTTGATTTGGCCGAAGAACTTGCCACGGAACAATCCAATGATTTTCTTATTGGCGTGGTCAAGGTGCTGCAAGCCTACAACTTTGGCCTTTTGGTGGATTTGTATGGGGACGTTCCCTTTAGCCAGGCCCTGAATCCCGAGGAGTTCCCTGCTCCTGTATACGATTCCTCGGAAAACATTTACAAAGGAATTATTGTTATGTTCGAAGAGGCTGCGGCCATCTTTGGCGCCAATCCCCCATCCGGTGCGGGTGTTACCAGCGATATTTTCTTTAATGGCAATGTAGATCGATGGGAAAAACTGGCCAATGCCATGACCCTCCGCTACTATATGCGTTTAAGCGAAAAAGATCCTTCCTTTGCACAAAGCGGGGTTGAAGCTACGTTATCCAAGTCCCTATTCGAGGGTGTGGACGAGGAGTTGTCCGTTCCCTATCTCGGCAATAACGATACGGACTCCTGGCCCAATTTCTTTCAGGAAGGAAACAGCTCTGGATTTACCCGAATCCGTCCCTGCGCCACCTTGGTGGACCTGCTACGGGAATGGAACGATCCCAGACAGGATATCTGGTTTGCCCCGGTGGCCATCCCGATCCAAGTACAACCTAGTTCTGAGATACCTCTAAATGTTCGGGATACCATTCTTGGCGGTATTCGCTACATCAATCAGGATTCCTTGGCCAATAACAACTATTTTGTTTATGACCCGGATACTTGGTTCGATATTGCTGCAGACGGCAACAATGTACTCATCGATACCAGTAGCGTATATGTAGGACTTCCCGTATCCGTTCTTAATGCAGATCCCGTGGCCTACAACCTAAACCCTAATACGGATAGGGCCGTAACCAGCGTACACACCTCCGAGTTGAACGTCCAGTTTCGGGAGCGCTCCGGGGAGTATCTGAAATCCCGCATGTTTTCCTATGCCGAGCTTAGCTTTTTAAAGGCCGAGGCCGCCCAAAGAGGATGGGGCTCAGGGGATGCAGCCGCCTTATATGCAGAGGCGATACGGGCCTCTTTTGAAGCCTGGGGTATTGACGACCAATATGCCGACTATATTGCCCAGCCCGAAATAGCCTATGATGGCACCTTGGAGCAAATTATGTGGCAAAAATGGATTGCTTCCTTCACTGCGGCCACGGAGGCTTGGTTCGATTATAGAAGGACCGGCCTTCCGGACATAGCGCCGGGTCCTTGGGCAATTTCCAGTGTTATGCCCGTTCGCTTTGTGTACGATGATTCAGATAAAAACGCGAATGGGGCCAATTGGTTGGATGCCGTTAACCGATTGGAGATTACGGATTTTACGGATAGTAATGCCTCAAACGATTCCGGGGATAGCCAATGGTCCAAGCCTTGGATATTGCAAGGGGTTACGGAGCCCTGGTAGTTTAGCAACTAAAAACATCGTAAGTTGAGTTAGTTTTGAGTTAGTTGAGTTAGTTTTTAAATTGCCTGGGTTACCCCCCGGGCAATTTTTATCTATAATCCTATGCGAAAGCCACTTCTAGCACTACTTCTTTTCAACGCCCTTGGGTTATGGGGGCAAAAGGTGAACACCTTCCCGAAAAAAACGGATCCTCTACACAAAAAGGTCGCCCTATTTACCGACTTGATGTTGGGCAACCATTGGAACGAAGGGGCCATAATGCAACGGGTGTTTTTCCCGCCAGCCGGTCTGGAAAAGCCCCTTATTGGCAAACAAGCGGACTGTCTAGATCCCACGAGTGAACTATTGGCCGCTTATTCCCACAAATATGCGCTAACCCAAGATTCCGAAGACCGGCAGATTGCCGATCAAATCTTTGAGGCGGTATTAAAACTGGAACGGGTTACCGGGGTAGATGGACTTTTTGCCCGTAGTTTCAACAAGACCGACAAACCATTATGGCACGAAAAGGTACTGTGGTACAACGAATGGCACCGATCCACATCCATGCCGGAATATCGCTGGTTGGGCGACCTAAGCATCGACAAGCTGACTTCCATTTTTTATGGGCTGGGAACCTACTGGGAGCTTTGCGCCGATATTGAACACAAGCAAAAGGTGGCAGATCTTTTAGATCGTTTTGTGGGACGGGTCGTGGACAACAACTTTAAGCTTACCGATCTGGACGGAAAAATGACCCTATGGGGTAACCTCTGCCCGGACCTGCCCCATCAAGAACTCAATTCACTGGTGATGCTAGCGGCACTCAAGGTAACCCATAAAATAACCGGCAAAAAACGGTACGCGGATGCCTATCACATGCTTATAGACCGCTATCATTACGATGACCACCAAATAAACTCGAAACTCCTGTTTCCCGAAGAATGGCGCAACCCCGGGGATGATTATCATGCGGCTCGATCCCTGTACATGTTGATGCGTTATGAAGAAGATCCTAACCTATTGATCAAATACCGAATGAATCTCAATCGACACTGGCACGATTGGAAGGATATGAAGTTCACTTTTGAAAGTGCGCTCTGGTTCGTTATGGTCTACCAAGTCCTTATGGAGGAGAATGTAATGAACGTGCATCGCATACAAGCCCTAAAGGATATGTGGGGCTTTGACCGCAAGACCACCACCTTCCGCGTTCCCCAGGAAGATGGCGCCATAAAACAAGTGGTAGCGGAAGAAGAGGGTACGGCCGCCGCCATGATACGAAACTATTGGTTTGGAAGATATTACAACATCATCGACAAAAACTGGTAACCTTATTCAATTCAAATGCATACCTTTTCAAAGCAACTAAAACTCCTTTCTCTCTGCCTACTGGGCCTTTTTGGCCTACATGCCCAAACTGGTCCAAAACCGCCAGAGGGAATGGTCTATGTGCCCGCCGGGGAGTTTATTATGGGCAGCGAAGTAGGTGACCCGGACGAAAAGCCAAAGCACATAACATCGACCAAGGCTTTTTTTATTGACCGTTATGAGGTAAGCAATACGGAGTTCGCCAAGTTCGACCCAACATTTCATTTTCCCAAGGAAAAAAAGGACAATGCGGCCATAGTCACCTGGTCCCAGGCCAATGCCTATGCCGAATGGGCCGGAAAACGGCTGCCCTCGGAAAAGGAGTGGGAAAAGGCGGCACGGGGTACGGACGGGCGTATGTTCCCATGGGGAGACACCTTTGACCACACCTATGTGGTCTGGGATCAAAAAAGCACACGTGGGACCGCTATAGCCAAACCCCAGAGCCCATATGGCTGTTATGATATGGCTGGGAGCGTATGGGAATGGACCAGCGACTGGTACCTCCCCTACCCCGGAAACCAAACGCCTATGGAGGAATACGGCGAAAAATATAAGGTAATGCGCGGGGGATCCAATTTTAACAATCAATCTTTTTTACGCACCACACATCGTTACTATTTGCTCCCTGAGGACATTAGGGCCTATCCCGTAGGATTCCGCTGTGTTTTGGATATTGAATAGAGGTAGAGTAGTCTTTTACCAAAGGAGAGGCTTCTACAAAGCCCTGATATATTTGCCATTTCAAGGAGCGAAGACAAGAGTTGGATTCTTTGTAGTCAAAATAACATAGGGAACCAATAATATATCATGGGCCACCCCAAGAATTTTAAAATAGCTTTGTGTGGCACCCTTAGGTCCTGGAACCAATTTAGGGGTTTCTACCTCTATAACATGTTTAAAGAAGTAATCCGAATCCTGGTAATGATGAACATGAATCGTAAATATTCCGGTCTCCCCATACACGTCTTTATAGTATTACTATTGTTGATGTCCCCGTCTTGCAAAATGGAAAGAGGCAAGACCTTGAAGGTTTCTGAAGCATACGTAATTATCGGCCAAAAGATACCCGAGCCGTTTGGAACTACTGCCGAAACCGTTCTGATCGAAGAACTTCAAAAGCGCAGTGGTCCCCAATTGGAAACCACCACAAAATGGAACAACGGGACCACGATCGCAATTGCGCTCCAAACGGATTCCGAGCTATATGGGGAACCGCTACCCCAAGGAAATGAAGACACGGAAATACCTCCAGAGGGCTTCCGATTGGCACATACACAAAAAGAGGGCAGGGATATCCTTTGGATCATTGGAGCCGATCCCCGAGGTGTTTTTTACGGTATCGGTAAACTGCTACGTACCTTCCAAATCGAAAACGGGGAGTTGCAAATAGAGAAAGGTTTCGATTTTTCGGAAGCCCCCAAATATGCCTTGCGAGGGCATCAGTTCGGGTATCGGAATACAGCCAATTCCTGGGATGCCTGGACAGTGGAACAGTTTGACCAACATTTTCGGGAGCAGTTGCTGTTCGGGGCCAATAGCTTTGAGAACATCCCCTTTCAGGATACGGATTCAAGTCCCCACTTTAAAGTAGACCCCCAGAAAATGGAAGTGGAATTGAGCAATATTTGCGCCAAATACGATGTGGATTATTGGGTATGGACTCCCGCCCCTCGGGATCTCAAGGAAAAAAACGCACATGAGGAGGGACTTGCGGAACAAGCGGCTTTTTACGAACGATGCCCAAGGCTTAATGGCGTTTTTGTGCCGGGAGGAGATCCCGGTGAAAACCACCCGAAGGACTTGATTCCCTACTTGAGGGATTTGGCGCAAATCTTAAAAAGACATCACCCAAATGCAGGTATTTGGGTTTCCCTACAAGGGTTTAATGAAGAAAAAGTGCGCTACTTCTTTGATTATTTGGAAAAGGAAAAACCCAGTTGGTTCCGGGGTTTGGTCAATGGCCCCAGCAGTCCGCCCCTGCACTTGGAGCGTCAAATGTTGCCCGATATTTACGCGTATCGCTTTTATCCGGACATTACCCATACGATCCGTTGCCATTATCCGGTAGACCGTTGGGACCAGGCCTTTGCCCTTACCCTTGGGCGGGAACCCTGCAATCCCCAGCCCGTACACTATGCCAAACTTTTTAGGAGGGATTCCCCGCACACGGATGGATTTATTACCTATTCGGACGGTACCCATGATGATATCAATAAAATTGTCTGGAGTCAACTGGGTTGGAATCCCAACGAGAATGTCAAAACGACCGTGCTGGAATATACCCGCTTCTTCTTTGGCCCTAAGGTGGCCCAACAGGCGATGGAAGGCATTTTGGCCCTTGAAAAAAATTGGGAAGGCCCCTTGTTGGGCAATCCCCAGGTCTCACAAACCTTAAAACTTTGGCAAGGGTTGGACGCGGAAAATCCCAATTTACAAGGCAATTGGCGTTGGCAACAATTGCTTATGCGCGCCTATTACGATACCTACATACAGGAACGCCAGGCCTATGAAAGAAAATTGGAGACCGAGGCCTACGGAATCCTAAGCGAAGCCGGTGCACAAGGTGCCGATCAGGTTATGAAAGCCGCCTTGGCCCATTTGAACTTGGCCGACACCCAAAAAGTCGCCCAGGAGCTACGGCAAAAAGTGTTCCAGTATGCAGCGGCGTTGAACAAATCTATTGGGGCACAGACCAGCGTGCCCCTGTACCAGGCCAGTGGCGCCGAACGCGGAGCCATCCTCGATTTTATAGACCACCCGTTGAACAACCGTTGGTGGTTGGAGGATGAATTCGAGAAAATAGGTGCATTAAAAACGGAGGAGGCCAAACTGGAGCGCTTGGAGTTCCTACGCAATTATGAAAATCCGGGGGAAGGCAGCTTCTATGACAACATTTCCAGCGCGGACGCCAAACATGTAGTTTCCAAAACCGATGATGCTATAGACTTTCTTTGGGAGAACAACGGCTTAAGTCGCAAGCGGCTTTCCACACAGTTGTTTCAATTTTCGCCCGTGCTCGAATACGACGAATTGAATCCCAAGACCCAATACCTGATTCGGGTATCCGGTTATGGAGAAGCACTCTTAAAAGCCAATGGACAGCGCTTAAAGCCCACCAAATACGAAAAAGGATTTGAGGAGTTCAAGGAATTTCCCTTGCCCAAGGAACGAATTGTGGACGGAAAGTTAAAAATCACCTTCGACAAACCCGATGAAGAACATCTGAATTGGCGAAAACAATCACGGGTGACCGATGTTTGGATCTTAAAGCAATAGCAAAATGGCATTACCCCTAAAAACCGAATATCCAAAACGCTTCTTAGCCATAGGGTGGTCTGTTTTCTTCCTTTTGCTGGGAGCCTGTGCCCCAAGTGAAAAAGAGAAGCGCCCCACAGATTTGGCAAAGAATGAAAAGGGTTATGTAGATACCCCTTTTCAACAGGAATACCACGAGCGCTTTATTATCGACCTCGATGTCCCCGAAGCCAATGATGTAAGGGCCGTTTATGCCGATGCGGACAATGGCGTGCTGTGGGCCGCTACTAAACGTGGGGTCTATCAAAAAAAGAAAGGTGAAAAAACCTGGAAGGTGCTCCTATCCGGTGCAGATCAGGGCCCGGCCTATGACCTAAAAATGGATAGGGACGGCACCTTATGGATCGCTACATGGAACGGCGTTTACACGCATAACAATGGGGAAACCCAGAAGGAAGCCGGTTTGGATTTTCCCATTTCCCAATTGGTGGTGGCCCAAGAAGGGGTATATGCCCTGGGCCCGGACGGTATTTGGCTGTTCCAACAGAACGGCTGGCAACAAAAAGATTATGAAGTGCCCCGGAGCATCCGGGCGGCCTTGTCCGATCAGGACAGAGGACTTTGGATAGGAACGGATGTTGGGCTTTTCCACGGTACGGAAAAAGGTACCCGTGCCTTCCAAAAAAATAGTGATCTGATCAGTGCAGCCGTAAAAGGAATGGCCTTTTCCAGCAGTGACACCCTATGGGTCGGGGGCATGGGGGGAGTTACCATACGGAAGGGCAATAGTCCCTTGGTAGAGATTTTGCCCCAGGATGGGCTTCCGAGTGCGGACGTAACCGTAGTTCGGAAAGGCCCGGATGGCCGTATGTGGGTAGGCACCAATTATGGAATCTCGCGTTTTATTCCCGGAAGTGGGGAATACTCCGTGCTTGTGGGGCCACGATGGTTGGTTTCAAATGCCGTCCGGGACATCACTTTTGATGCTAAAGGCACCGCTTGGGTGGCTACTTCCAAAGGAATCAGCGCCATAAAGCGCAGGAGGATAACCTTAGATGCCAAGGCCAACCATTTTTATGATCAATTGCTGGCGCATCATGTTCGGGAACCTTGGATCGTTGGCCGGGCCCATTTGCCCGTTGCCGGGGATACCCTGCGTATTGAACCGGAGGATGATGACAATGACGGGGAATATACAGGATGTTATCTGGCCATGGAATCCTTCCGGTATGCGGTAACCAAAGATCCAGAGGCCAAGGAACGCGCCAAAAAGGCCTTCGATTTTCTGCATTACCTACGCGAAGTGACCCAAATAGATGGTTTTTTTGCTAGGACCATTATTCCGGTGTCCTGGGAAAAGTCGCATGACATGAACAGAATCTATACGGCACAACAAGCCGCCGAGGAGCGCGTGGCGAACCCGCGCCAAAAAAGTGTGGAAAAACGGTGGCACCTTTCCCAAGACGGGAAATGGAAATGGAAAGGCGATACCAGTAGCGATGAAATGTGCGGCCACTTGTTCGGGTACTTCTGGTATTATACCCTTGTGGCGGACGAGGCGGAAAAAAAGCGTGTGGCAAACCATTATAGCCAGATTATGGACCATTTGATCCGCAATGATTTTAATTTGGTCGGAGTGGACGGCAAACATACGAAATGGGGCGTTTGGTCGCCCCGAAAATTAAATGACGACTTGGACTGGAGTCCGGAAAAAGCCTTAAACTCCCTTGAACTGCTGGCCTTTTTAAAGTTCACCTACCATATTACCGAAGATGAAAAGTATCAAAAGGAATACCTTAAACTGATCAACGAGGAGCATTACCTCGAAAATGCAAAGGCGTTACACACCACCAATCCGGCTTGGGAAACCTATTTTGATATCTATCTAGCCCTATATTGTTATCCAGCCCTATTGTTGACCGAGCAAGATCCCGAATTGCACAAGGAATATCGGGAACACTTGGAGCAATGGTTCCAAAAAAACAGGGAGACCAAAAGTCCTTTGGTGAATTTCACCTACAACCTATTGGCTGGAGGTTCCGACGAGCTGGAAAACGCCATCTTTTTCCTAAAGGATACGCCCCTTGATCTTATCGATTGGCCCGTGGATAATGGTAGGCGGGAAGACCTACGAATTGTAAGGGAGCCCATTCTTGAGGATATGCAGGTGGATCAATTGAGGCCTCCCAGCGAATATAGGACCATACGTTGGGATCGAAACCCCTATTATGCGGTGAGCGGGAATCCGCATCAATTAAGAGATCCCGTGTTCTGGTTACTTCCGTATTGGATGGGACGTTATTTAAGCCTGATCCAGGAAGGGGAACCTGTATTGAAATAGCCTGGATGTAAGGCCCAAGTGATCAACAAAACAATCCTTGGCCCCCACATGCCAATCCCAAAACAATGAGTATCTTAGATGGGTTCCAAATGCCCCCCAACTCATACATTATGCAAATGCAAGGCAATAGACTAGCCGCGATACGACGTCATTTTCAACAATACCAAGGAACGATTACCGCCTTTTCCGGGGGTATTGATTCCACGCTGGTGCTCTTTCTTTCCAGAAGGTTTTTGGGCCGGGAAAAAGCCATTGGCGTTATTTCCAACAGTGCCAGTTTAAAGGAAAAAGAGTATCGATTCGCGGTGGATTTTTGTCTTGAAAACGATATCATCCTAGAAACGATTGCGACTCCGGAACTCAACGATCCCGATTACACTTCCAATCCGGCCAATCGGTGTTACTTCTGCAAAACACATCTTTATCGATTACTTGCCCAGGTCAGGAAGCGATACCCGGATTATACACTCCTGAACGGCACCAACAAGGATGATTTTTCGGATTATCGTCCAGGACTTCAAGCAGCGGATGAGTACGGTATTGTCTCGCCCCTGGCCCTTTTGGGTTGTACCAAGGCGGAAGTACGACGTCTGGCCAAACATTTGGGCATTCCCATTTGGAAAAAACCGGCAAGCCCTTGCCTCAGTTCTAGAATTCCTTATGGAAACGTGGTTACTTCCCATAAACTAAAACAAATCGAGCAGGCGGAGAATCTCCTTAACCATTATGGGTTTAACGAGGTACGGGTACGGCATTATGGCGAAACCTGTTCCTTGGAAGTACCCCTGACCGAAATAGCACAATTGCGACAAAAGTTTGAAACGCTACGCCCGTTCCTAAAAAAAATCGGCTTCAAGGCCTGTTCCATTTCGGAAGAAGGCCTTGTCTCAGGAAAGCTAAATCGGGATTTAAACCTAGCCAATGACGAACTTCAATATTGATCATAACCGCACGGATCGTCTTGGTTTCCCCGAAGTCATCTATGGCCAGGGAAAGCAAACCGGGGATTTGGTCGCCATTTTGGAGGAATATCGTTCAACCGACCAAAATGCCCTAGTCACCAAATTGGAATCGGGGAAAGCGGATGTTTTAAAGACCCATTTTCCGGAATCCTTTTACGATGCGGTTGCTGGCGTTTTTATGTTGAAGGAGGTACCCCTCCAAGAAAATGGGGCCAAGGTAGGTATCCTAACTGCCGGCAGTTCGGATATTGCAGTGGCCAATGAAGTTTTTTACACGCTACGGTTCATGGGAATAGCGGCAGAAAATATACGCGATATCGGTGTTGCGGGCGTACATCGCCTACTGGACAGGGTAGAAGACTTAAAAACCTATGATGTCCTGATCGTTATCGCCGGTTTTGAAGGGGCCCTGCCCACCGTAGTCGGGGGACTTCTGCCCCAGCCCATTATTGCGGTGCCCGCTGCTGTAGGTTATGGGGTTGCAGAAGGGGGAAATACGGCCTTGAACGCCATGTTGTCCAGTTGCGCCAATGGCATTACCGTAGTAAATATCAACAACGGCTATGGCGCCGCCATGGCCGCCTTACGAATCCTAAACCTAAAAAACCAGGTATGAACACCTTGTACATCGAAGCCTTTTCCGGCCTGTCCGGCGATATGTTCCTAGGGGCTTTGGCGGCCCTATTGGACGCGCATGATGAACTTAAGGCCCTACCTGAACAGTTGGCACTACCGGATGCCAAGGTAAAAATCAAGCAGGTGGACAAAAACGGTATCGTATGCCAACACGTTCAGGTAATCGACCTTAACGAAACTAAAAAGCAGGAACATTCCCATGACCATGGGCACCATCACCATAGCCACCATCGCCCACATAGACACCTCAACGACATCAACGCAATCATCGATAACGCGAAAATTGGCGAGGAGGCAAAATCCATTGCCAAGGCCATTTTTTCTATTATCGGAAAATCAGAAAGTAAGATCCACAACATTCCCTTGGAAAAAATACACTTTCATGAAGTCAGTGGGGTAGATTCCATCATCGATATTGTGGGCTGTGCCGTGCTGCTTGCCAAACTAGACATTACCAAAACCTTTGCCACCCCGATCTGTACGGGGCATGGGTTTGTAGCCACCCAACATGGCAGACTGCCCGTGCCTGCGCCCGCCACAGCAGATATTCTAAAAGGAATGCCCTACTACGCCGGGGATGAGGCAGGCGAGCGAACTACCCCAACTGGAGCGGCAATCCTTAACTATTTGGAGCCCAATTTTCAGGTTCCTGTGCTTACTCCAATAAGAACGGAGTATGGACCGGGATCCAAGGATTTTATTGCGCCCAATGTGTTGCGGCTTTCCCTATGTGAACAATACAAACCGGAACAAAACCAGGACTATATTCTTGAAACCAATATCGATGATATGTCGCCCGAAATGTTGGGCGCTGATTTTCAGGAAGGGCTTATCAATGCCGGTGCCCTTGATTTTTATTTGAGTCCCGTGCAAATGAAAAAGGGTCGCTCTGGCCTGCTTTTGAGCTGTGTGGTTCCTAAAACTGGTGTCGAAGGGGTATCCAACTATATTTTCCAGCAAACCTCGACCATAGGCATCCGCCACTACCCCGTTCACATAAACCGCTTAAAGCGCCGATTCGAAACCGTGAAAACCCCTTTTGGGGATTTGAAGGTAAAAGTGTCCACAATGGCATCCGGCCAGGAAAAGTACAAGGTGGAATATGAAGACCTTAAAAAGATGGCTGTAGAAAGCAGAAAATCTCCTTATTTTATTGAAAAAGAGATAAATACAATCCTAAATAAAAAGTACAGCTTTAATCCATTAAAAATGAAAAACAAACTTACCGTATTCGTTTTGGCCATGCCATTATTCACGATGGCACATCCAGGGCACGATCATCACATTGCCGATATTCTATTGGATCCCCTAAGTTGGCCCCACCACGGAGTCCTTTTGGTAGGCCTACTGATCTTGATTCTTTTCGCACTTCGAAAAGTGTTGCGCAAACTGGGCCAAAACGCAGTAAAAGCCTTGGGTTCCAAAAAATAGGCATTTATGAAGTATGCCGGCAAATATGGGTTTTTCGATCCCGCGGCCATTCGCACCTATCCCGTAAAAGGTCGCAACAACAAGGTCAAATACACCGATCTAATCTTTCCGGATCAGGTGGACACACTTGTGCTAAAGGTTTCCGAAGCGGTAGGCGAACGTATCTCGGCCTTGGCCCAACATATCATTACGGCCCGCGAAAAGGGGCGTCCAGTACTCTTTTTTAGCGGAGGGCATTTGATTAAAAATGGGCTAAGTCCCTTGTTGGCCGAGCTGCTTAAAAAAGATTGTTTTAGTATGGTGGCCGGAAACGGATCCACCTCGATCCATGATTTTGAACTGGGCCTTATGGGCGAGACAAGCGAGTACGTGCCCCAAGCCTTGGAACGGGGCGAGTTCGGAATGGCCTACGAGTTTAACTATATCAACATGGCGCTAACCGTAGGCGATGAGCAACAACTGGGTTACGGCGAGAGCATTGGTAAAATGCTCTGTGATATCAGCTTTAAAAACGAAGTAGAATCGCGCTTAAAGGAAGTAGCTGTTCCTGTCCAATTTAAGTATCCGGAACTCTGTATACAGGCCCTTTGTTATAAGCGGAATATCCCGTTTACGGTACATGCGGGTATCGGCACGGATGTCATTGACCAACACCCCTATTTTGACGGTCGGGCCAAAGGGGGCTGCTCCGGTAGGGATTTTTTAATCTATGCCAACGAAATTGCCCAACTCCAAGGAGGCGGGGTAATCCTTAATGTGGGCAGTGCCGTAACCGGACCCGAGGTCTTTTTAAAGGCGGCTTCCATGGCCGGGAATATCGGGAAAACCCCGGACGGAATCATAACGGCCAATTTTGACCTTAGATCCTACGATCCCGAGGATTTTACCAAGGAAGATCGGGTTGGGTACTATTATCGGGATCAAAAAAGTATCGTCACCCGCGTACCCTTTGCCGTTGTAGGCATTGGGTACGCG
>JBCCZF010000017.1:0-14190 GCA_039188035.1 Bacteroidota bacterium
GGAAGTGATTTTCGCGGCAAGCTCGAATGGAACTCCAGGGACATGTTTTTCCTGGAGATCAATCTCAAACCTATGTTCTTTGAGCAATACCTACCGGATACAGGGCAGTTCGATGCCTTTAAAAAGTTGATACATGACAAGCAAAAGGCGATTCTAAGTCCACACAACCATCCCATAACCTCCGAAATGTTCGTGCTCATAATGGATCTGGTCAATTGTCCTTTGAAAGACGGTTTTCGAAAACTGTTTTTGGAGGCCAAGGTTCTGGAGTTATTGTTGTTGCAGTTAAACCAGATGCTGCAATGCGAATGCTGCTTTGAAAACGCGGAGACAACCAAGGGAATTGTGGATAAGATGTACCTGGCAAGGGATATCATTACCCGGGATTTGAACGATCCCTTGAGCCTTTCGGACTTGGCCAAAAGGGTAAGTACCAATGAATGTACGCTTAAAAAAGAGTTTAAAAACATCTTTGGGACCACGGTCTTTGGCTATCTGCGCCACCTAAAGATGGAAAAGGCCAAGAACCTGCTGCTTTACCAAAACATGCCTGTAAACGAAATTTCACATATCATAGGCTACAAAAATCCCCAACATTTTACCACCGCCTTTAAAAAACAGTTTGGAGTCGCTCCCAGCCAGATGAAAGGTTGAGGAGTACCCTAACCTACTTGCCAGGGCCTGCGGCCTCTTTTTACACTTTTTCGATTTTCTCCCGAATTTCGGGGGACAGCGAAGGTCGCATAGCGGCGTAAAGGCCTTCAAAGGTAAGGCGTTCCCCGGCATGGCGCGCCACGTAGTGTTGCAATACGGACATGAACCGGGCCGTACCCACATGGGTTATGGCCTCATAGAGTACTTCCGCCCCTTTGTGGGCCTCCAAATAATCGATGCCGTCCGCATAGCGCAAGGGAGGTTCCGTATTGGGTTCGTTGTTTTTTTCCTTGGCATAAAAATCGTGCTTCTTCTTCAGGATGGTCTCCAAAGCCTCCTCGCCCAATTTTTCCCGGGTCAAAAGCAGTCCCAAGGCCTCGGGCAGGGCCGTGGCGAGCATGTATCCGCCTTGGACATCTGCGATGTCCATGTTTTCCTGTATCCACTGCGTAAAGATCTGGCTTGCGGTGGACTGAAAAATATAGGCACGCTCCTTAATATGTGAAGTATCCGCGTACCAGCCTTCCTTCTCGGAAATGGCAATGCTGTTGGCATAGGTATTAAAGTCCTCCTGATAATAGGGAATTTCGAACAGCCGTACCTCGGGGTACGGATAGCCGCCCAAGTGTCTTTTTGTAAAACGGATGGCTTCATGGATCGCTTCCTCGTATAACTCGGTGTTGAACGGATGTTCCGTATAGGGCATAATACGTACGGCCACCCCGTCCACTTTTGAGTCGTTTTCCGTGAACCGGCCGGAAGCCAAGTGCCAGTTAAAGGGCGTTCCCTTGGACACCTGGTACGTTCGGTAGTTCCTGCCGTTTTCGGACCACTGTTCCTTAAGCGCACCGGGTGCTAGGGGAATCTGGTCTTCCGAGGTGCTTAGGGTAATCTCGGCAGTGACGCGATGGGCATCGGAGGCGTAAATATTGCGTTGTAGGCCCTTTGCATCGGTAGTCGGAGCCATTCGGGAGTCCAAGGTTTCCAATCCTTGATCCTGCCGGGAACGGTTTTCATCCAGTTCGCTTTCGGAATGGTACCCGATTATGGGTAAAAAGTCTTGAATGCTGCCAAAGGAACCGTTGTACATCAGGTCGGGCTGGGGTTCCGATCCGGATTGCGTAAATCCGTGATAGGCCTTTTGCGCCTTTAGCGTTATCCAAATACTGTCATTGGGCAATAGCGTCTTGGGCAGTTGATAAACGTTCAGTAAATGAACACTGTCCCGCTGCACCGCTTCCAACGACACCTCTTTTGTCCATAGTGCCCCAATGGTGATGGAACTCTCAAAATTCAGGAAAAGGCTGTCAATAGGTTCCTGATGGGGATTGGTCAATAGTATTTCCGCTTCATAATCGGCCTTGCGTTCCTCGGGGTAATAATCGAACTTTAAGTTCAGATGGGTGTATTTGGGCTGTGCCTTTTCCTCCAAATACCCATATTTTTTTTCATAATCGGCCTTTTCCTGCTCTTCCTCTGCGGACAATTGAAAACTGTTGGACAGACCCACCTGTTGTACGATGAAGGATTGCAAGGCCACAAAACCAACTAAAGCGAGCAGGGTGGCCAGCTTCCCGCCCCATGCAAGTTGCGTGCCCTTCAGGCTCAGTTTTTCCTTCCAACGGGCAGCCGTGCCCCGTTTCCAAAAGTAGATGCCCAAAAGCACAAAGGCGGTCGCCAAGGCGAGCCACATGAGAAAATACCAGAGAGCGGAGGTATACCAAATCCCGTACTGGCTTACTTCGGAATAATCTTCCAGTCCCGGGGTACCGGCATAGGCATATAGGGTCCGCTCCGCCAATCCCAATTCAAAGGCCATGATCATAAGAAAAAACAGCCCCACACAAAGCACATGGGTCAAAAAGCGGTTCGCCGTAAGGCCGGCTATAAAGAAGACCAAGGCGATCCACAGTACATAACTAAGCCATCCCCAATTATACCCCATATTGTCATAGATATAGAGTCCCAAATCAATATGCGATGCCCCGCCTAGGAATAGCTGTATCCCAATGCCAATAAGGGTAAAGGAGAGGGCCATCAGAAAGGCCATGCCCACCATGGCCAAAAACCGTGCGAATTGGGTTACCCATACCGGTACGGGCAACGTATCCGTAATGGAATGGATCTTTACCGTACGGTCTTTAAAAAAGAGTTCCCCCGCCCATATCATGATCAAGATCATGATAAACACCCCAAACGAAACACGAAAAAGCGTCATTGTGGAGGTCAGGGCCACTGTAGGCCCAATATAATAGGTGGCATTTACAAAGAGATTTTGTAGCACTTCCATCAACAAGATAATGCCCAGTATGATCCGAAAGGACATCGGTCTAACAATGTTCTTGAATTCCAATTGGGCTAGCGACCCCAATTTGGTTAAAAAGTCCGAAGTGGTAAAGGTGAGTCTTGGGGTAATGGGCCGGGCGATTACCTTGGGGTTTTGCGGGTTTTTTTGTTCACGAAGCACCCGCTTACTGCCCGAGGCCGATGCCCCAAAATATTTAAAACTGAACTTAAAATAGCTGGCTACGAACAAGGCCGTCCCGATCGATAACCAAAGGATGCGGTTCGTAAACAGATTGCCCACCAAAGGCAGATAGGCCGTATTACGCTCTTCCACCACAGCGTTGTTTATCACCTGATCGGTAGCCACATAGCCAAAGGGATCCAAAAGGGTCAAGATGGTCGTAATTCCTCCGGATTCCGCACTGATCTGCATCACCAAAAAAGCAATGACCATAAGCAGGATGCCCAGGTACCCAGCTGCCATCTTACGGGTGAACACAAGGGCAAAGAAAAAGATCGAGGTCAAGGTAAACAGGTTGGGCACGGTCAAAAAGAAAAAGCCGTGCAAGAGTTGCCCTATGGGGGCCGGGCCAAAGCGATGCGCCTCCCCCAAGCCGGCATAGGGGGTAAGCAACATGCCTACCACATAACCCGAGGCGATTAGTACGTTAAAGAAAAAGGCGGAAAAAAACCGACCGAGGTAGAAGCGCTTTTCATTGATCGGAAAGGTGTAAAGCCACTGCCCGGTCTTGTATTGCACATCCTTATACAGGGCCGTTCCGGTAATAATGGCCACCACAATGATCATCAGGATACCGCCACCGGCCAAATTTTTATAAAAGACCGCAGGGGAGTTCATCAAAAGGCCCTCGTTTACGTATTGGTCAAAGGTACCTTTGGTATACCACAGGGCCTGGAAGACCATCATCAGGAAAAAGAGTAAGGTAGTCCAATGCCAAAAGCGTTGTTTTATTTCGTAAGCGATAATCTTGCGTATCATGCGGTTACGGTTTGGGCCTGGTTGTACAATAGATGAAAATAGGCGTCCTCAAGACTGGGCGCCTTTTGGTAAAAATCCCCATCGGGCATATCGTCGGCAACTACCGTTACCATCATTTTACCCAGATGGAAGCGGTTGGAAATCACTTTGTATTTGGCTTGATGCCCATCGAATTCCGAAATGTCGATCTGTTTTTCCCAGATCTTGCCGTTCAGCGAACTTTCTATCTCGCTGGGTTTCCCTGTAAGCAATACTTCCCCATGGCCAATGATGGCCATATCGTTACATAGGGTACTTACGTCCTCAACGATATGGGTAGAGAGGATGACCACGGCCCCTTCGCCCAGTTCGGCCAAGAGATTGTAAAACCGATTGCGCTCCATGGGATCCAGTCCGGCCGTGGGCTCGTCCACAATGATCAATTGGGGATCGGCCAAAAGGGCCTGGGCAATGCCAAAGCGCTGCTTCATCCCCCCCGAATAGCTGTCCAATCTTTTTTTGCGAACATCCCAAAGATTCACTTTTTGGAGTAGGGCGGCTACCTGTTCCTTGCGCTCACCCTTGTTGGTAATGCCCCGCATATCGGCAATATGGGTGAGCAGTTCCTCGGCCGTTACATTGGGGTATACCCCAAATTCCTGGGGTAGGTAGCCCAATACCTTTCGGAGTTCTTCAGGTTGTCTGGTAACATCGATACCATTGAAATCTACGCTGCCGTTATCCGCATCCTGTAAGGTGGCCACGATGCGCATTAAGGTTGATTTTCCAGCGCCGTTCTGCCCTAAAAGGCCGTACATGCCCTTGCCAATGGTAAGGGAAACATCTTTTAACGCCTGTACTCCGTTGGGATAGGTCTTGGATAGGTTTTGTATTTCCAGTTTCATAATTTTAGGTTGATTTGATTTTTGCTGTTGGTTTCTATTGAAGTGCTTGTAAACGGTACAATGGCCCCATCGTCTTTTTCAAATTCCATGTCCGTTACCTCGTCCCCAACGCACAGTTTTAGGGTAGGGTCGTCGCACAATTCTTTGATCAGAGGTATGTATTCCTCTTTTGTGCCAAAAGAGATGCCTATTATTTTTGAGATCCCATTGGGATGTACATACCCTTTTGGCTTGGGATCGATGCTGAAATAGGTCATTAAAAAGGGGATTTTCATCTCGTCCGGGAAGAGTACCCTGAATTTTAACGACCGCTTTTTGGTATCCAACCGTTTCGTATTGCGTTCAAAAAAGGACTGACCATGTTTTTTGAGTATGGTCTTTTCACTTTCCAAATCCTGGGTATAGTTTTCAAGGCAGAGCGCCATGAGTCCTTCTTTGGAATTGTGCCAAGAGTTGATGCGCTCTACCAGCTTGCCCTTACCCAGCAAACGCAATAAAAAATTCAGGATAGCGGGTAGTTTAACATCCCCTATTAGCTCTAGATAAGGGCCTTCTGAAAAATAAATGAGGGCATTGTAACGATTTTTGCGCGTGCCGTATTCCACGGTAAAACCTTGTCGTCTAAAATCTTCGACCCCTTTGTCCAAATCCGCGACCTTATATAGAATATGGCCAACCTTCATTATCGTAGTTCGTTTACATGGGAACTCTTATTTGGGCCGTGGGTCGCCTCCCGCTCCATAGTGTCTAATTTTTGAAAACTCTGGTACACGATATACCCCAACCAAAGGGTCACCACAATATCGATCAAGGTGGCACCATAGTACACCCCGCGAATGCCCATCCACCGGGGCAACAAAAGCATTATAGGCACGTAAAAGAGCAGTTGGCGGGCCACACCTATAATACTGGCGTATTTGGGCTGTTCAATGGCTGGCAAGTGGGTAAGTGCCATAAAAACAAAGGGCAAAAAGGGAATGATGGCCATATATACCCGGAAGTTCAGGATGTCCCCAGGGCTCATGATCTTGTTGGGCAGCACCATTTGTATGCCTAGTTCGGGGAATAGCATCAAGAATAGCCAGAAGGGCAGCACCAGCCATACCCCGGTCTTGCAAAAGAGCAAAAAGCTCTTTTTGACCCTCTGGTACTGCCCGGCCCCAAAATTGACGCCCTCCACGGGTTGTAGGGCACGCATCAGCCCAAAAAGCGGGGTCATTAGAAATAGCAAAATACGATTGGCCGCGGCAAAAAAGGCCAGGTCTTCTTCGGTACCATAACCCACAATGGCATTAAAGACCACAATGGCCTGGATAAGTCCCATCAAACTGAGGATAAAGCCTGGGAACCCCAACTTTAAAATGGCTTGAAAAACACCTTTATCGTAAAAAACACGGTTGATGTTGGATTTGAAGGAGGACTTTCCCCAGGCAAAGTAGGCGTGTCCTACAATGCAGTAGACCAGCATACCCATATTGGTGGCCCAGGCGGCCCCGTCAACATCCATGTTCCAGTATATAATGGCCAAGGGCGTTAAAATAAGGTTCACCACCAGACCTGAGGCCATAAACAGGGCGGCGGTCATCATTTTGCCCTCGGCCCGAACCACCATGTTCAGCTGCAGGCCATATACCCAGAGCGGAAAGGCCAACAGGGTAATCGTAAAATAGCGCACCCCATAATACAGGATTTCTCCGGAACCGCCCATCATGCGGATCAAGGGTTCAGCGAACAGGTAACAGGGAATTGCAAAAAGAAGGCTGCCTAGAATGGTGAGCAAGCTGGCGTTGGGAAGCACTTTTCCTAAGGCCTCCGCATCGTTCTTGCCCAGCAGAACGCTTAAATGGTTGCCGGCCCCGGTACCTATCCAGGAACCCACACCTAGTGCCATGGATGTTAAGGGGTAGGCCAAGGCCACCCCGGAAAGGGCGGCCTCGTTCAACAACTGCCCAATGTAAATGGTATCCATAAAGGCGTTTAGGCCGTAGAGTACCATTCCAAAGATAGCGGGAAGCGAAAGGCTCCACATGACCTTGGTGAGGTTAGCGTTTAGTATGAACTCTTTTTGGTCTTTGCTTTGGTTCATTTTGATAATCCGTCGCTATTGTCCGGGGCTTTGGTGAATAGGTTATTTTACGATTTCAAAAAATCGGTTTTCCTGTTCCACGTCGTTGTACCACACCCTGGTGACGAGGATGTTGTTGTTGCTATCGTCAATTTCCGTAGTGATGATGTCCATATCGGTCGGGGAAAACTCAATTTTGGTCTCGGAACGGTTGTTTGCAACGATAGTGGTGCTTGGGAAAACATCCAACCAGGTGGTTTCCTCGATCGTTACAAGATCAATGCCCTTGGGCCTATCGTAATTCGACTTAAAATAGCGTTGCCATTCCCCATCGATTTTATGGTACACCGTAATGGCATCGAAATCATAACCTTGATCCCCAAGCCCAAACAGGTTTTCACCGGCCTCGTTTATGTATTTTATTTGCAGGCCAACATCAACATTGGCACAGCAGTCCGGGATACAACAATCGTCTTCCTTACACCCCGATAACACGAGACCCATGCAGATAAAAATAAGTGTTCGTTTCATAAGATACCGGGAATCAGGCGTTTGGTTTGTTTTTTATAGTGTAGGTATTGATCCCCGAACTGGGCCTCCATCATTTTTTCCTCCTTGCCTACCCGAATAAGATAGAGTAGCCCAAATCCTACAATACCGGAAAGCCCGGCAATATAATTGGGCAATAGCAGGGCCTGTCCAATGACCCAGAGCCAAATGGCGGTGTACATGGGGTGTCGTATGCTCTTGTAAATACCGCTGGTAATCAGTGTATGTTCCTCACGGATTTCCAGACTCACAGACCAGTTTTTCCCCAAGTCCTTGTGCGATCGGTAAAAAAATACGGCAGCGAGTACCATTACTACTACCCCCATAAGCTGCAAGTACAAGGGAAGTTGGTAGTTGGCAAAATTGAGCCAAGGGCTAAGGATATACACCAAGGGGATAATGGACATGCCCAAAAAGGTGAGGCCCAATAGGATTTTTTCCTCGGTATCTTTTTTTTGTACGTCTATGCTGTTGTCCTTAACCGCCTTCTCAAAGGGGCGGCGAATAATACCCATAACCACCATAAAGACAATAAATACGATTTCGAAAATTAGGCGCGTATCCATTATATAAGCGAGTTTTGTTTCTTAAGGATAAAGGGCAACCAATCGTTTCTTCTATAGATTAGGATAAGGCCGTTTAAGACAAAAAAACCGGCATCAAACACGATAAACGGCATGTATTTGGAAAAGAATACATGGGTCATTAACAGGCACAACATAAGGGGCACAAGCATTATGCTTCCCAGCAAATAGGTGCGTTTAAAAACCAATATTATGCCGCACAGGAGTTGGAAGAACCCCACAAAATAAAGATATCCGGAACCCTGAAGGAACTCGTAAAAGGTAAAAAAGGCTTCCTGGGCCTCGGCGGCATCCGCTCTAAAGAGGGAGGGGTCATACGGCATAAACAGCTTTTCTACCCCGGCGTAGATAAAGGTAAGGGCCAGTAAAAAACGTATGACGTAGATTCCTATCTTCATAGATTTAGAATTTTGCGGTTAACGTGGCCCCATAGGTCTGGGGAAGACCAAAGGAGGCACCGGTAAATCCGGCTATGCCGAACCCATAACTGAAGTAGACCTCATCCGTGAGGTTTTTGCCCCAAACGAAAAAGTCGAAATGCTTTGAGGTGACCCCCAAACGCCCGTTTAACAGCCCATATCCTTCTTGAAAGGTAGCCTCGGAATAATCCAGGAACATTTTGCTTTGGTAGTTATAGTCCAGAGAGGATTCCAGATTGAATTTTTTGGTTATAGGCTGAATGTAGTTTACGTTGAGATTTCCCGTAAATTCCGGGGCTATGGCCAAACGGTTTCCGGACTCGTCGTTTTCTATAATTTCAAAGGTGAAAAAGTTGACCCCCTGGGTGGTGAAATCCAGAATTTTGGTGTCCAACCAGCCCAGATTGGCATTAAAGGTGAGCCCTTTGGTGGCCACCCATTGGGTTTCCAATTCCAGGCCAAAACTTCTTGATTTTCCCAGGTTTTCCGTGCCCAATACCAAATTGGCGGGATCTAGCACCGTAAATACCTGTTGGTCGGTATAGCTGATATAAAATCCGGTTAGGTTTAGTTTCAAGCGATTGTCCAACCAATTGGATTTAAAACCGATTTCATAATTGTAAGTGGTTTCCGGGTCAAAGGGCGCGTCGTCCTGGTTCACCACAAAAGTATTGACGCCCCCGGGGCGGAACCCACGGGCCACATTGGCAAAGAGGAAGATATCCTCTTTGGGTTCATAGCTTAAGGATACCTTTGGGGAAAAGGCCTTAAAATCGGCATCCGCCTCAAAGGCATTTACCGGAACACCCGGGATGCTGGAGGTTTGGGTCACCGAGGCAGAGGCCTCCTCGTAGTCGTAACGGATACCGCCGCTAAGTGTCCATTGGTCGGTAAGGGCGTAGGATGCCTGTCCAAAAACGGCCACCCCCTTACGGATCAGTTGTGTGTCATCGACCCTGGTGTTCGGGGGTATGGGCACCATATTGATAGGGTCAAAGGCGTCCGGGCCGGAAATATTGGTGTTTTCGACATCGTCGGCAGTGCGATACCCAAAGACCCCGGTAGTCCATTGAAAGGTATTTTCCCCATTGGAGGCCAATCGTATTTCCTGGGAAATGTTGTCCAGGTTAAAATCGGCCGCTGCTGCCTGAATGTTCAAGGGAGAGTAATCGAACTCATCCAAACGGGACTGCCTTACGTTTTGATAGGCCGTAATGGCCGTGAGGCTAACGCCCTTAAATCGATATTTGAGGTTCAATGCCAGGTTTTGCGTAAAGACCTCGCGGAAAACATCTTCGTTAAAGTTCACCTGATAGGGAGCGTTCCTTAAAATATCCTGAAACGTGTTGTCCGGAGTGGCCAGGGCAAAGGCATAGGCATTGGATGCTGTGTTTTGTAGGTTGTAATTCAGGCCAAGGGTAAAGTTTTCATTGGCCAAATACTTTAAACGGAAATTGGCGTTCAAAGCTCTCCTGTCCTGCAGGTCTTCGTTGTTAAAAAGGTTTTCTACAAAACCCTCACGTTCGCTGATATCGGCATTGGCCCTAAAGAACAACTTGTCCTTGACCACCGGCATATTAAAGGCGAAATTGAATTCGTTCAAGCTCAGATTACCGATGCCTACGGAAGCATACCCATTGACATTGTTGGTGGGTTGTTTGGAAGTGATCTTGATTACGCCGGCCAAGGCGTTTCTACCATAGAGCGTGCCCTGGGGCCCTCGCAGTATCTCAATTTGATCCACATCGCCTAAGGCCATGGGAAAGGCGAAGGTTGAAAAATAAGGGACATCGTCAATATACAGGGCCACAGCGGGATTGGTATCCAAGGTGGTGATGCCCCTGCTGGAAAAAAGGGTAAAGGAGCCTACACTTCCATCATCATAACTGCGGAAGTTGGGGGCTATACTGCTCAGCTCATTAAAATTTTTTACCTGTAGCCGTTCTACCTGCTTGGCTCCAATTGCGGAAACCGAGGCGGCGGTCTTTTGAATGTCTTGTAACCTGCGATTGGCGGATACGACCACTTCCCCCAACTCATCGGAAACCTGGAACAATTGAATGTCCAGGGAGCCCTCAAAAGGTACGCGAACACTTTGGGTAACGGTCTCATAGCCCAAATAACTCACTTGCAGGAAATATGTACTAGGGGACAGTCCTTCAATGGTGAATTCGCCTTCAAAATTGGTAAATGTCCCTTTGGATGAATCCAGTACCAGAACGTTCGCTTGGGGAATGGGATTGCCGGATTCATCCGTTACCTTGCCCGAGATTGTATTTTCCTGGGCATTGATCAGATAGGAAAAGAGGACTAGAACCTGGCATAGGACGCATTTGCAGTTCATATAAAATAAGTTGGCGGTTGTTATTTAGATTGTTTACAAATAATTATATTTAAAGGCAAATGTAAGTTTCGAACAAAAAAGGTTGGCTACGCATTTCGGAATAAAAGCTACGTAAAGCGGAATTATGAAGACAAGAATTTATACGAGTGATCTTAACGAGATGCTCGTAGAGGCGGACTATACGTCCTGGCAGGAAGAAAAATCGGAGCCCATTACCGAGCGCACCTTTTCAGCCGAAATCTTTTTGGGATCGGGCAGTTTTAAAGAGGTTTTTTATGAAGGAGTCCATATAGGGCATGCAAACATAAGTCTGTATAACGATACCATTTTGGGTTTTGAAAGGGATTTTGAAGTGGTGAAATTGGTGTTTTCCATGGGAGGATCCATGACCACGGAATCCAAGTATTTTAACAAGACCATAGCCATGGCTCCGGGCACGCACAATTTGTACTATTCCCATTATTTTAAGGGATTGACGGAATGGTCTTGCCATGCGGCCATACGAACCTTTGAGATTAACCTTACCCCTACTTTTTTTAATCGGCTCAAGCTTATCGACAATCCCTTTTTCCATCAATTTAGGAAGGCCATGCGCGAAAAGAAACCGGCAATGCTTTCCAAATCCGATATGCCCATAACGGTAAAAATGTCCAGGATCATACAGGAGATGAATTCGTGCGAACGCTTGGGTATTTTCAAAAGGATGTATATGGAATCCCAGGTAATTACCTTACTGCTATTGCAGATGGAACAATATTGTGATATCCATAAGAATACCTTGCCCAAAGGGGTCAGTAAAAAGAACAAGGACAAAATGTACCAGGTAAAGGAGCTATTGGAAACCGATTTTAGGCAGACCGATACGTTGGTTGATCTGGCCAAAAAGGTAGGGACCAACGAATTTACGTTGAAGACCTGCTTTAAGGAACTTTTTGGGGTTTCGGTATTTCAATATTGGAAAGGCTTACGGTTGGAGGCCGCCAAATCCATGTTATTGGATGAACGGTTAAGTGTGCAGGAAGTATCCAATAGGGTAGGGTACAAGAATCCCCAACATTTTACCACGGCCTTTAAAAAGCAGTTTGGCGTCGTTCCAAGCCAGGCTAGAAGCTAGTAAGGTTTTGCCGGGCTCCCGTTGGCGATGCCAAGATAGGCTAAGGGTACAGGCAAGTGGTGCCAAGAGCTTCTGCCTGGCCATGGATGTATAGTATGGAACACAGGAATCGCAAATGGCAATTTGAGTTTATGGAAATACCCAAAAAAACAAATGCACGTGGTGTGGGTTTTGGCCTGGGCCGGCTTGGATTACCGGTGCTCAAAAAAACACACATTTCAATTTTACTGACGGTCACGACCGTATTTTTGATGGCCTGCAGGCAGGGGGGTAAGGATTCCCAAAGCCTAGCGGATAAGGTGTATGGTTTTGAATGGGAAACCGGGGATGCCCTCCTCGATGCCGTTATGTGGGACGAAGAGGATTGGATATCGATCAAAGATCCTTCTATTGTACAACATGAAGGCAAGTGGCATTTGTTCTGTACCCTACGCGGGAAGGAACGCTCCCATGCCGTGGTGTATTCCTCCTTTGACGATTTGGGTCAAATGGGAAAAAGTAAACCCTTGGTTATGGGCCATCATGACGGGTACTATTGTGCTCCTCAGGTTTTTTACTATACCCCTCAAAAAAAATGGTATATGGTTTGCCAGGCCAAGAGCAATGATTGGTCGCCCAACTATCAGGCCGCGTATTCTACTACCACGGATATTACCGATCCCGATTCCTGGTCGGCCTTGCAACCGATGCAGATTGCCAAACCCAAGGACGATCCCTATTTGGATTTCTGGGTAATCTGTGATGAGGACAAGGCCTATACCTTTTTTACCTGTGACAATGGTAAAATGTACCGAACGGAAACCACATTTGAAGCGTTCCCTTTGGGATGGAGCAAACCCGTTCTGGCTTTTGAAGGCGATATTTTTGAGGCAAGCCACATTTATAAATTGCCCGAACAGGACAAGTACATTAACTTGATAGAGGCCCAATTGCCGGACGACCGCCGTTTTTTTAAGGCGTACTTGGCCAATTCGCTGGATGGGGAGTGGTTGCCCGCACCTTCGGATTCCATCGGCACCTATGCGTCCGCCGCAAATGTAATCCAGGTAAATGGGGCCTGGACCAACTCCATAAGTCACGGGGAGCTTGTCCGGGACGGGTTCGATGAAAAAATGGAGGCGCATTTGGACAGTCCCTTTGTTTATCAAGGCGTTCTTCATAGAAACAGGGAGGGAAAACAATATGGGGATATTCCCTGGCGGCTTGGGCTATTGAAAAAAAAGGGGACTGAAAAAGTTGGGGACGAAAACAAGGAGCTCCCGCTATTTACCTCTGCCCCCTTTCCCGTAGGGACCAGTATAAGGCAGGATATGTTGCGGAACGATACTGTGATGGATATTGCCGGATACGAGTTCAATAGCCTAACGGCCGGAAATGCCATGAAAATGCACCGCGTTCTTGGGGAGGGTTTTACATATAATTTTGGTGAGGCCGATGAATATTTGGCATATGCGAAAGCACAGGGTATGCGAATGTTTGGGCATACCTTGATATGGCATACGGGTACCCCGGATATTGTAAAGCAATTAAAGGGCGATTCTATGGCTCTTCACAATTTCACAAAAAAATATATAGACACCTTGGTTTCCCGATATAGGGGTCGGATCGATGCATGGGACGTGGTGAACGAACCTGTTTTGGACGGGTCTGGGGAGTTACGGGAAAATACGTGGCTGGCTACCTTGGGCCAGGATTATGTGGAGGAGGTTTTTCGAATGGCCCATAACGCCGATCCCACGGCAAAGCTTTTCCTGAACGATTATAACATTGAACGGGACTCCGCCAAGTTGGATGGATTTCTAAGGCTTGTAGAGCGGCTTAAAAAGAAAGGTACGCCCATACATGGGATAGGCATGCAAATGCATATTAGGATGGATACGCCCAATGAGGTCATCGCCCGGAATTTGAAAAGGTGTGTGGATACGGGATTGCTGATCCATTTCTCGGAGGTGGATATCATTTTTAACAAGCATGATGATACTAAGGGGGGCGGTATACAAAAATATACCTCCCTTACCCCGGAAATGATGGGGCAACAGGCCGAAAAGTATAAACAAATTGCACAGTTGTACAATGCCATAGTGCCCAATGATCAGAAGTATGGGATTACCTTATGGGGCTTTGCCGATCGCTATACCTGGATACGCTATTTCTTTGAGATTATGGATTGGCCTTTGATTTTTGATGACAATCTTGTGAAAAAACCGGCGTATTATGGCCTTAGGGAAGGTCTTTTATTGGGAAATTGAATTCGGATTAGGGAGTGGTTGGGATTTTTCCGTCAAAAAAAC
>JBCCZF010000018.1:0-13787 GCA_039188035.1 Bacteroidota bacterium
AGGAGCTGGCGTTGGGTCTGTTTCAGGGAATGGGGATGCGCATTCGTTACATGAACCCCGAGGCGCACGACAGGCACATTGCCTATGTTTCCCATTTATCACATATTAGCTCCTTTATGTTGGGAAAGACCGTAATTGACAAGGAAAAAAACGAAAGGGATATTTTTGATATGGCCGGCAGTGGATTTGAAAGCACGGTACGTTTGGCCAAGAGTTCACCGGCCATGTGGGCCCCTATATTTGAACAGAACAAGGAAAATATAGTAGAGACCTTGGAGGAATATATCCAAAACCTAACGGCCTTTAAAAACTTGTTGTTGAAGGACGATTATATCGGCATATATACCGAAATGGAAAACACGAACAGAATAAAGGAAATACTAAAAGGAATACCACTAAACAAAGGATAAAAAATGAAGAATTCAAAGGAATTGAGAAAATGGTTGGACGATATGCAATTACCGCACCCCTTGGTGATTGCAGGACCATGTAGTGCCGAGACCGAAGAGCAGGTTTTGGGGATTGCCCAAGCGCTGAAGGATACGGATGTAAATTATTACAGGGCAGGGATTTGGAAGCCCCGTACCCGACCTGGGAATTTTGAAGGGGTAGGTGCCTTGGGCCTGAAATGGTTACAGAAAGTAAAGGAGGAGACCGGATTGAAGACGGCTACCGAGGTCGCCAATAGAAATCATGTGGAGTTGGCCTTGGAGCACGATATAGACCTTCTCTGGATAGGTGCCCGTTCCACGGTAAGTCCCTTTATCGTCCAGGAAATTGCCGATGCGCTGGAAGGCACGGATAAGGTGGTATTGATAAAGAATCCGGTGAACCCAGATCTTTCGTTGTGGTTGGGGGCCGTGGAGCGTTTGTACTCGGCCAATATTAAAAAGTTGGGTGTAATACACAGGGGCTTTTCGACCTATGAGAAGACCAAATACCGAAATATCCCGGAATGGCAATTGGCCATTGAATTGCAGGGCCGTTTTCCCGATCTTCCCATCATTAACGATCCTTCCCATATCACTGGAAAAAGAGACATGATCTTTGATGTCTCCCAAACGGCCTTGGACCTTAATTTTGATGGTCTTATGATTGAGACCCACCACGACCCCGACAATGCCTGGAGCGATGCCGCCCAGCAAGTGACCCCGGAACGTTTGGTACAGATTATGGAAGATTTACGGATCCGAAAGGAAACGGACAAGGAGGCGGAGTACAACAGCCAGTTGAGCAATTTACGGGCGCAGATCGACATTATCGACAATCAGCTAATAGACATGCTGGGAAAGCGCATGAAGGTATCGGATGGCATTGGAAAGCTCAAAAAACAAAGGAATGTGGCCGTACTACAGACCAACCGATGGAACGCCATTTTGGGGAAAATGATATTGGAAGGTGAATCCCAGGGCTTGAGCGAGGAATTTGTGCTAAAGATGTTCAAGGCCATACACCAGGAATCCATCAACCACCAGGAAAAGATTATCAATGCCTAAGAGGTACTGTTTGTCCAATTCCTAAAAGAGAATTGCAAGGCCCGTGCACCATAGTGGACGGGCCTTGGCCATTAGATTGCCAATGGGGGTCCCATGGTAGCTGTAAAATTTGTTAATTTGTTCCCAAACTGCACAAACGCCAGGGAGATTGATAGGAACAGTGTATAAATCCACCGGAAGTTGGTATACCGTTAAAACGGAGGACGGAAAGTTCCATAAATGTAGGATCAAAGGCAAGTTTCGGATTAAAGGTATCAAGAGCACCAACCCCATTGCCGTGGGCGATAAAGTCCATTTTTCCGTTGAGCATATTGGGGACGAGGCCATAGGGGTCATTTCCGAGATCCTGGATCGTAGAAACTATATTGTACGGAAGTCGGTCAATCTTTCCAAGCAGACCCATATCATCGCGGCCAATTTAGATCAGGTATTTCTTTTGATTACCTTAAACAATCCCATTACGCACACGCTTTTTATCGATCGGTTTTTGGCTACGGCGGAGGCCTATGACATCACCGCCATTTTGTTGTTCAATAAGATAGATACCTACGATGCGGACGAGTTGACGCAGATAGGGGAGCTTATGGGACTCTACAGTCAGGTAGGGTACCGTTGTTTGGATATTTCCGCGGTGACCGGAAAGAATCTGGATCAGGTAAAGGAATGGATGACGGGCCGTACAAGTATGATTTCCGGACATTCCGGGGTTGGGAAATCTACCTTGATCAACACCTTGGAACCCACTTTGGACATAAGGACCACGGCAATTTCCGAACAACATTTACAGGGGCAGCATACCACTACTTTTGCCGAAATGTTCGATTTGCGCTTTGGAGCCCGAATCATAGATACCCCCGGCATCAAGGGTTTTGGGGTGGTGGATATGGATGCCGATGAGATCGGGGACTACTTCCCGGAGTTTTTTAGACTCAAGGCCGATTGTAAGTTTAACGACTGCCTACATTTGGATGAACCCAAATGTGCCGTAAAAATGGCCTTGGAAAGGGGGGAGGTCTCTTGGAGCCGTTACAGAAGTTATGTGCAAATGGTAACAGGTGAGGAGGATACCTATAGAATGGATACTTATGGGGAATAGTGAGGGTATAGGTGAAAAACACCAAAAAGTATAGGGTATGAGGGCCGTAATACAACGGGTAAGTGAATCCAGGGTATGGGTCGATGGGAAAACGGTATCGGAAATTTCCATGGGGCTATTGATCTTCTTGGGAATTGAAGATGCAGATACCCGGGAAGATATCCAGTGGCTTTCCCGAAAGATTGTGAACCTTCGCATTTTTAACGACCAAGACGGCGTAATGAATCGGTCCTTAATGGACATTGGGGGCGATGCCCTGGTGGTAAGTCAGTTTACCCTGCATGCGGCTACTAAAAAGGGAAATAGGCCTTCCTATATCAAGGCCGCCAAGCCAGAGGTAGCTGTGCCCCTCTATTCGGATTTTATTGGTCAAATGGAAACCGATCTCCGCAAAAAGGTTGGAACGGGGGTTTTTGGGGCGGATATGAAGGTGGAACTTTTGAACGACGGTCCGGTAACCATTTTAATCGACACCAAGAAGAGGGAGTAATCCTGTGCCAGAAGAGAAGGGGTACTTTTCCTAAGGGAATTTAGGATCGTTGTAGAATAGACTAAAAATAATTGACTTTTATCGAAATTTAACAGGAGCTTGTAAGAAATAGGCTTACTTTGCGTTATAAGTACCCCATCAACCAAACCTGTTAAAGCCTATGCGATTATCATACTTCCTGATCGCTAATTTTTTTGTTCTCGTGCTCTGTGCACAAAAGAGCGACTACCAAACCCTTTTGTTGGACAAGGCCCTTACGGAAAACGCCAATGCCATTTTTCGGGTGGATGAAATGCGCATCCATATAGAGGCCCGTGACAAAATGAACTTCACCGTAAAACAGGCGGTAACAGTATTGAACAAACACGGTGATAAATACGCCAATCCCACTGTTTTTTATGATAAGGAAAGAAAGGTAAAGCACCTTGAGGCTTTTGTATACGATGCCTTGGGCAAAGAGATAAAACATATAAAGAAAAAGGATTTCCGGGATATAAGTGCCGCGGACGGCTTTTCACTTTACCTGGATAATCGTTTGCTCACCTATTCCTACACCCCCATCCAGTATCCGTACACGATGGAGTTTGTCTATGAGATAGAGACCGGGGATACTGGGATGTTGCCCCCTTGGAATTTTATTCCGGGTTACCTTATTGGTGTGGAAAAAAGCCTTTATGAAATTACCTATGCCCGGTCGGATCTAAAACCAGTAGTTAAGGAATGTAACCTAATAGGTTTTCCAATTGGGAAAGAAGAAGGTACGGGAAGTATACGATATACGGCCAAAAATTTACCAGGTATAAAGGCGGAGGCCCATAGTCCGAATCCCGATCAGTTCTTTCCCCAACTTATGGTGAGATTACAGAAATTTCATTATAAAGGATACGATGGGGACGCCACGGATTGGAACCTGTTGGGCAAATGGGTGGACGCATCTTTATTAGAGGGGCGTATGGAATTGCCGGAGACGACCAAGACCTTGGCCCGAAGTCTTGTAAAAGGAGTAGAGGACGATTTGGAAAAGGCCAGGATCATTTACAAGTATGTCCAGGACAATACGCGCTATGTTAGTGTACAGATTGGGATCGGTGGGCTAATGCCCATTAGCGCATTAGAGGTAGATCGGGTTAAATATGGGGACTGTAAAGGACTCTCCAATTACACCAGGGCCTTATTGGATGCTGTTGGGGTGAAGGCCTACTACACCGTGGTGGAAGCGGGCTCCCGAAAAGTGGATTTTAAGGAGGATTTTGCAGATTTAAGGCAGGGCAACCATATTATATTGGCCATTCCCTATAAGGATGCCCTATACTGGATCGATTGCACTTCCCAGGTACACCCCTTTGGTTTTGTAGGCGATTTTACGGATGGTCGCAGGGTACTCATGATTACACCCGATGGGGGAAAGTTGGGCACCACGGTCGCCTATGAAAATGAACGGAATCACCAATTGACCCAGGCGGAATACGACCTATTGGAAGATGGCAGCATTCAAGGCGCAATTACAATAGCTACCCAAGGTATCCAATATGACGATCATTTTGGTTTGGAAAAAAAATCCGGAGAGGACGTGGTGAAATATTACAAGGACTACCTTAAGAACGTAAATAATTTGCAAGTAGGGAAGTATGCGTTTAACAACGATCGGGACAGTATTGTTTTTACCGAGAAATTGGCGGTTTCCGCTAGAAATTATGCTTCCTTTAGTGGGGATAGGATACTTTTTTCCCCAAACGCCTTCAATAAAAATAGCTATGTGCCTAAAAGGTACAGGAACAGGAAATTGCCCTTTGAGATACATCGTGGTTATTTGGATGAAGACCATTTCAGTATACGTCTTCCCGAAGGTTATGGCGTAGAGGCATTACCTGAGGCCATGGAAATGGATACTCCCTACGGAGCCTACCACATGCAGGTGAATTACAATGAAGAAGATCATACCCTGGACTATAAACGCAGTCTATTTCTTAAAAAGGGCCTGCATCCCAAGGAAGTCTATTCGGACTATAGGGGTTTTCGGAAAAAAATAGCCTCGGCGGACAATGCCCAGGTAGTCCTCTTAAAAAGCAACCTATAAAATAAGAACAAGGGGAACCAGGCTGTCTAGGAATCGCCCTTGATTATGAATGCGACATCAAAACTGTCTTTAAAAACCAATAATGTCCCAAATTATGAAAAATCTTAAAATCTGTATCCTTCTTTTACTGGGTTTCGCGGCCCAGGAATCCAAAGCGCAAAAGCTTAAATTTGGGAAAATATCCAAAGCGGAACTCACCCAAAGCAGTTATGAACTGGATTCCTCCGCTGTAGCGGCGGTGCTATACCGGCATCGAAGCACACGGTTTAATTATAGCCAGGGCCTTGGTTTCGAATTGATTACCCATGTCCATGAACGAATCAAAATCTACAAACAAGAAGGTTTTGATTACGCCACCGTAGCCGAAAAATTGTATAAGGACGGGAGCGACAAGGAGTCCATATCCGGGTTAAAGGCCTATACCTACAATTGGGAAAATGGCAAAATCCAAAAATACAAACTTACGGACGAGGGCAAGTTCAAAACCGAACTGAACGACTATTGGAACGAACAAAAGTTTACCATGCCCAACGTAAAGGAAGGAAGCGTTGTGGAGTATGAGTATAGGATTAATTCCCCATTTTACTGGAGTATCGATGAAATTAAATTGCAGTATGATATCCCCATAAAATATCAGGAAATAACGGTTAAGTCTCCAGAGTACTTTGTGTTTAAACCCCAAATGAAGGGGTACCTTCCCATTAATCCCAAAAAAGGTACTGAGAGCGGGAAAATAACCTTTACGGACAAACAAAGATCCAATGCTTCGGTTCTTTCCGGATCACCTGGGGGCACCACCTTTAGACAGTCAACCGTAGATTTTGTAACCAATGTAAGCGATTTTGTCATGCAGGATGTGCCCGCCCTTAAGGAGGAGCCCTTTGTAAACAGCATGGACAATTACCGCAGTACCATAGTGTACGAACTGCAATACACTAAATTTCCCAATTCCCCCATTAAGAGCTACACCACCACCTGGGAAGAAGTAATCGAATCCATTTACGATAGCGGGGCGTTTGGGGGGCAGCTTGCACAACACAGGTACTTCAAAGACGTTTTGCCCCAGGTTCTGGCCGGAAAAAACAGTGAAATAGAAAAGGCTGCAGCTATTTTTTCCTTTGTGCAAAACCATATGAACTGGAACGGCATGGTTGGTTACTACACGGAAAAGGGCGTAAAAAAGGCCTTTGAGGAACAAAGTGGCAACGTGGCCGATATTAACTTGATGCTTACGGCCATGCTTACGGCGGCAGGTTTGGAAGCCCACCCAGTGTTGATAAGTACCCGGGACCATGGAATTCCGCTTTTCCCTACCCGTAAGGGATTCAATTATGTGGCCACCGCCGTTACCTTAAACGGCGACCAAATACTCTTGGATGCCTCCAATAAGTACGCCAAGCCCAATGTTTTGCCCGTACACGCCTTAAACTGGTACGGTAAGCTTATCAAAAAGGATAAGACATACAAAACGGTCTCCGTGGTGCCTTCCGGGGTTTCCCAGGAAAACCTGAATGCCATGGTATCCATGGACGAAGCGGGTGTAATTACGGGGAAAATGAGGAATACGTTTACCGATCACAAGGCCTACGAGTTCCGAAACAAATACGGCGATGTTCAGGAGGATTCGTATTTGGAAAAATTGGAATCGGCCAATCCTGGAATGGAAATAGAGACCTATGAGGTTAAAAATGATAAACATGTGGGCAAGCCCGTTATGGAGACCATGGCATTTGCTTTGGAGGGCCAAGTGGCCAATGTGGGTGATAAACTGTTCTTTAGTCCCATGTTAAACCATGCCATGGGAGAAAACCCTTTTAAACTTGACGAAAGAAACCATCCTGTGGACTTTGCCTATCCCTGGGAAAAGAAATGCCAGATAAGCATTGATTTGCCAGAGGGGTATCAAGTAGAGGAAGTTCCTGAAAATATGAAGGTGAGCCTTCCCGAGGATATGGGCAGCTTTTTGTACAGGACCTCGTTTCATGGAGGTAAACTGCAACTGGTGGTAGATTTAAAGATAAAAACGGCCATTATAAGCCCTACCCATTACGCAAGTCTAAAAGAATTCTACAAAATGATAGTAGAAAAAGAGTCAGAAAAGGTAGTTTTATCCAAAATTACCGGAGATGGGGATACAAGCGCTACAACGGGA
Organism: Bacteroidota bacterium; assembly: GCA_039188035.1. GTDB lineage: Bacteria > Bacteroidota > Bacteroidia > Flavobacteriales > Flavobacteriaceae > Ulvibacterium. Next base: position 7,312 of record JBCCZF010000018.1, read on the forward strand.
CGTAGATAAATGGATTAAAGAGCACGGGATCCGCTATTTCAATGAGTTGACCAATATGGCCCAACTTACCGAAGAGGTGGGCGAGGTGGCCCGCATCATAGCCCGTCGATACGGCGAGCAAAGCGAAAAGGAGTCCGACAAGTCCAAGGATCTGGGAGAGGAACTTGCCGATGTGCTTTTCGTTGTGCTCTGTCTGGCCAACCAGACCGGTACCGACCTACAACGGGCTTTTGACCAAAAAATGGCACTGAAGACCAAAAGGGACCATAACCGCCATCAGAACAACGAAAAGCTCAAATAGTACTATATTTGGGCTTTATTTTTTGTAAATCCTATACAGTTTGAAGTTACACCTTTCGGCCCCTTCCTCACCTTTGATACGGGCAAGCGTTGCCATTACGGGATCTAAGAGTGAATCCAACCGATTATTGCTGTTACAGGCTTTGTACCCGAATATTTCCATCGAAAACCTTTCCAACTCGGACGATGCCCGGGTCATGAAGGCCGGATTGAAAAAAAGTACGGGTACCGTGGACATTCATCATGCGGGCACGGCCATGCGTTTTTTAACCGGCTATTTCGCCACTCAGGAAGGAAAGTCGGTGATCCTTACCGGTTCCCAAAGGATGACGGAGCGTCCCATAAAGATCCTGGTTGAGGCCCTCCGCCAGTTGGGTGCGGATATTGAATATCAAAAGAATGAGGGATTCCCACCACTTTTAATAAAGGGAAAGCGTTTGGCCAAGAATACGGTGAGCCTTCCGGCAAACATCAGTAGCCAATACATTTCCTCCCTACTTTTGGTGGCCCCTAACCTTGGTAATGGTATTGCATTGGAATTGGAAGGGGAGATAACCTCGGTTCCCTATCTAAAAATGACCTTGGCCCTTTTGGAACAATTGGGCATTCCCACGTCTTTCACGGGAAATACCATTACGGTATCCCCTGTACCGTCCGTTAAGGAAGGTACGTTCACTGTGGAATCGGATTGGAGCTCCGCCTCCTATTTTTATAGCATTGTGGCACTTTCCGCTGTAGGTACGGAAATCGTTTTGTCATCGTATAGGGAGAAAAGCCTTCAGGGAGACAGTGTTTTGGCGGAGCTGTATACCCATTTTGGGGTAGAGACCCATTTTGGCAAAAAGCGGATTACCCTTAAAAAGATACGACGACCAAATGCGGAAACGGTGCATTTAGATCTTGCAAACGCCCCGGACCTTGCACAGACCCTTGCGGTGAGCTGTTTTGGACTGGGAATAGGGTGCCACCTTACCGGACTGCATACCCTAAAGATCAAGGAGACGGATCGTTTGGAAGCCTTGCACACGGAACTTTCCAAGTTGGGTGCCTATATTGCCGTTACCAATCGGGAACTTGTGTTACGACCCATGGAAACCATCAATCCAGGAGTCGCCATAGATACGTATCACGATCATAGAATGGCCATGGCCTTTGCCCCGCTGGCCTTAAAAACCACCCTCACCATCAATGATGCCATGGTGGTCGCCAAATCCTATCCGGATTACTGGACGGACCTTGAACAGCTGGGTTTCCGCGTTCAGGAAGTATAATCCGTATTTATTGCCGGTTTTACTTGACAACCCCCTCTACCAGATTGTATATTTGCACCCGCAAAATCCTAAACTTCAATTATGGCAATGAAACTTTCCCATTTCAATTTTGAACTTCCCAAAGAACTTTTGGCCGAATACCCTAGTGAGCATAGGGACGAGTCCAAGCTGATGGTAATCCATAGGGATTCCGGTAAAATAGAGAACAGGATGTTCAAGGATCTGATAGACTATTTTGATGAAGGAGACGTTATGGTTCTCAATAATACCAAAGTATTCCCGGCCCGATTGTATGGGAACAAGGAAAAAACGGGCGCGCGGATAGAGGTTTTCCTATTGCGTGAACTTAACGAAGAGCAACGTTTGTGGGACGTTTTGGTAGATCCCGCCCGTAAGATACGCATAGGCAACAAATTGTATTTTGGGGAAGATGAGAGTTTGGTGGCCGAGGTAATTGACAACACCACCTCCCGGGGAAGGACATTGCGTTTTTTGTACGATGGCTCGTATTTGGATTTTAGGAGGAAGTTACGGGAGTTGGGGCAAACCCCCTTACCTAAATACATCAAAAGGGACGTGGAACCTGATGATGAGGATCGCTACCAGACTATTTATGCCAAGCATGAGGGAGCCGTGGCCGCACCAACCGCAGGTCTGCACTTCTCCAAGCATTTGTTGAAGCGTTTGGAGATCAAAGGGGTCAACTTTGCCGAGATGACCCTCCATGTGGGATTGGGCACCTTTAACCCCGTGGAGGTAGAAGATCTTTCCAAACACAAAATGGACAGCGAGGAGCTTATCATAGACGAGAAGGCCACGGAAGTGGTAAACGCGGCAAAACGTGGCAAGAAACAGATTTGTGCCGTAGGTACCACCGCCATGCGGGGGTTGGAAAGTGCCGTCTCTTCCGAACAGACCTTGAATACGTTCGAGGGGTGGACCAACAAATTTATCTTTCCCCCCTATGATTTTAGTATTGCGAATAGTATGATCACCAATTTTCATTTGCCAAAGTCTACGCTCCTCATGATGGTTTCTGCCTTTATGGGGCACGATTTGATGAAACGGTCCTACAAAGAGGCTATTTTGGAGCAATATCGCTTCTACTCCTATGGGGACGCCATGTTGATATTATAATTCCGGGTTTACCGGAATCCATATAAAGAGTACTAAGTCCTACTTGGTCCAATGCCCGGTGGGACTTTTGTCGTTGTGTTGTGCAAAAGACCAAAAGGGACATACGGGCATTAAGCCGGGAGGATTTACGGGATTTCTTCGTGGCCCAGGGAGATCGGTCATTTCGTGGTGACCAGGTGTATGAGTGGCTCTGGAGAAAAGGGGCCCATTCCTTTGCGGGCATGACCAACCTATCCAAGCGGACCCGGGAACTTCTGGTGGATCATTTTGCCATCAACCACATCCAAGTAGACCAGATGCAGCGCAGTACGGACGGTACGGTAAAGAACGCTGTGCGCTTGCATGATGGGCTGGTGGTGGAATCGGTGCTTATCCCTACGGACACCCGTACCACGGCCTGTGTTTCCAGCCAGGTAGGGTGCAGCTTGGACTGCAAATTCTGCGCTACGGCCCGCTTAAAACGTATGCGCAACCTAAATCCGGACGAGATATACGATCAAGTCGTTGCCATAGATCGTCAGAGTAGGCTCTATTATGGTAGGCCCCTGAGCAATATCGTGTTCATGGGCATGGGGGAACCGTTGATGAACTACAACAATGTGCTAAAGGCCATTGATAGGATTACGTCCAAGGATGGACTTGGCATGTCCCCAAGACGCATTACGGTATCCACCTCTGGTGTTCCCCGGATGATAAAAAAAATGGCTGATGACGGTGTCCGTTTCAATCTCGCGGTCTCTCTGCATTCTGCGTTGGAGGGAACACGCACTTCCATAATGCCCTTTAATGCTACATTTTCCCTAGCCCGCTTACGCGAGGCCTTGCAGTATTGGTACGTTAAGACCAAGAGCAGGATAACCTATGAATATGTGGTGTGGGAAGGAATAAACGACACCCGGGATGATGTGGACGCCTTGATCGATTTCTGCAAGTTTGCCCCTGCCAAGGTAAATCTTATCGAGTACAATCCTATAGACGATGGAGAGTTCCGGCAGGCCGCGCACCGCAAAGTGGATATGTACGTCCATGCCTTGGAAAAGAACGGTATTGTGGTTACCGTACGGCGGTCCAGGGGCAAGGATATTGATGCCGCCTGTGGGCAATTGGCCAATAAATCATAAAGCATTATCCCTTCGCTCAACTTTCTAGGCCATTATTTGGGTAATAAGCAGGCTATGTGAGTATATTTGGTTCCACTATGAAGGTTGTGGCCCAAATAAAGGAACCTGTAGATCGGGAAATGGAACTTTTTGAACAGAAGTTCCAAGAATCCATGTCCTCCCGCGTGGCGTTGCTCAATCGTATTACGTACTACATTGTAAATAGGAAAGGGAAGCAAATGCGGCCCATGTTTGTCTTTCTAACGGCCAAACTCCTAAACAACGGCTTGGTGAACGAAAGGACCTATCGCGGTGCCTCGGTCATCGAGTTGATTCATACGGCCACCTTGGTTCATGACGATGTGGTGGACGATAGCAACAAACGACGGGGCTTTTTTTCCATCAATGCGCTTTGGAAGAATAAGATTGCGGTATTGGTCGGGGATTATTTGTTGTCCAAAGGCCTACTATTATCGATAGATCATGGGGATTTTGATCTTCTTCGGATCATTTCGGTAGCCGTCCGGGAAATGAGCGAGGGCGAACTTTTACAGATTGAAAAAGCCAGGCGTCTGGACATTACCGAGGAGGTCTATTACGATATTATCCGTCAAAAAACGGCCACGCTCATCGCCGCTTGTTGCAGTTTGGGTGCCTGCTCCGTGCTACCGGACTCGCCCCATGTAGAGCGTTTTCGGAAATTTGGGGAACTCTGCGGGATGTCCTTTCAAATCAAGGACGATCTTTTTGATTATGGGGAGGAAAAAATTGGGAAACCTACAGGAATTGATATTAAGGAACAAAAAATGACCTTACCCTTAATCTATGTCCTTAACCACTGTTCCCCTTCGGATAAGCGATGGCTTATCAATTCTGTAAAAAACCACAATAAAGACAAAAAAAGGGTCAAGGAAGTCATTGCCTTTGTAAAGGAAAATGGCGGTCTGGACTATGCTGTGGAACGTATGCGGTTTTTTAAGGAAGAGGCCCTAAAACTACTGGAAGTCTTCCCACCCTCCGAATATCGGGATTCCCTGGAGCTTATGGTAAACTATGTAGTGGACCGGAAAAAGTAGGGCAAGGCCCTTATTCCACACGGTCTCTACAAATAAACCTACAGAAACATTTTTTTTGTAACGGGGCAACCTTTTTTCAAGAAGGCGCGTCTATAGCAATAACAGGGTTGGGAAAGAGGCCTAACTTGAATAACGACCATGGTGATGAAATTGATTTCCTTGTACAGCAACGAAAAACAGCTCATTAAAAAAGCGATCCAGGGGCATAGGGAGGCCCAAGAACGCTTATATACCCGTTATGCTCCCAAAATGTTGGGGGTTTGCCGAAGGTATATCAAGGATTTGCAATTTGCGGAGGATGTTATGGTCAATGGCTTTGTAAAGGTTTTCCAGGGATTGGGAAATTTTGGGCACAAGGGAAGTTTTGAAGGGTGGATACGGCGGATCATGGTCCGGGAGAGCATCTCCTTCTTGCGAAAACAGCAATTTGTAGTCTACGACGATGCAGTATATAAAAAAAACGTACAAATCGATTTTTCATCTTCCACTGCCGATTTGGATACGGAATACATCCAAGAACTGATCGATGCCCTGCCCGAAGGTTACCGGATGGTCTTTGTGCTCTACGCCGTAGAGGGCTATAAACACTGGGAAATAGCAGAAATGCTGGGTATTTCCCAAAACACCTCCAAATCGCAGTTGTACAAGGCACGAAAGGTCTTGCAGGAAAAATTGAAGAAACAAAATATCATTGGATATGGCACGCAATAGGTTTGAAGAGCACATACGGGAAAAATTGGAGAACCGGGAAATAAAACCTTCGGAATCGGCTTGGCAAAAGGTAACGCATCGGCTGGATGGAAGTCCAAAGAAAAAATCCATCGGCCCATTTTGGTATGGAATCGCAGCCAGTTTAAGCGCGATATTGGCAATCACCTGGTTTCTCTACAACCAAGAAAAAGAAGCTGTGTTTCCGGATACCGAAATGGCAAATAGTCCCGCGGAAACGAAAGGGGAGGTGGAGAAAGAGGTGATTTTGCCCAATACCGAAATAAAGAAGGCCGATCCTATCGTTAGTACAGGTCAAAATCTTCCGGAAAACGAAAATGTTCAAGGGCGGAAACGGATACAAAAGGTAAAGAACACCGTTTTCAAGGACAAACACGAAGACTCTTTGGCTCGTTTTGCCCTAGGGGATGAACGGGATAGGGAACGCCCTGAACTCCAAAGGACATTTGGGGATTCCGATGCAGTTATTAACGCCAAGATAGCTGAACTTGTGGCACAGGTGCAGCTGTTGGAGCAGGGTTCCAATGATATATCCGATAGGGAGATCGACTCCCTCCTTCGAATAGCACAGGAAGAACTTTTGGAGGAACGACTTTTTGGGGAGGTCAATGCAGTAGACCCTATGGTTCTTCTCGCCGAAGTTGAGGACGAGTTGGATTCCTCTTTCCGTGACCAGATTTTCGAAAAACTGAAAATAGGTCTTTCAAAAATGCGTACCGCTGTGGCGGATCGCGACCATTGATCAAAGAGACATAACATAGTAATAAGCCTCTCCTACGGGAGTATGGCCAGGAGTTCATTCATCAATCATTCATCACAGATTAGGAAGGCTTTCCTATACCAGGGACGGGAAAGCCCCTGAT